>NZ_JBNNQX010000022.1:0-19099 GCF_050276055.1 Alkalihalobacillus sp. NPDC127517
GGTTTTTAGCAGAAAAAGATGCTTGCATGACTACTATTTTTACATTGGATACTTCTTGCAGATGCTTTATTTAACTGTACCTCTTTTGATACGTGTTCTTTTTGTAATGACAATACTTTGTTCATTTCATCTCTCCTCAAAATTAGTTTTTAACAAAGGAACCAGCTTGTATGACTCGAAGGTGCACAACCTAAGCTCAAACTTGATTTTTCTTTAGGATTGTCATCATCTGATCGATTCCTGTGCATTTTCTGTAACGCTAATACGTCCTTCATCTCTAATTTCACCTCCTTTAAAACATGAGGTCATGAGTACCTCATTTAAGTTAAGGACAGGTATCCATGAATAATTGTTTTTAGTAAGGATGTCGTTAACAGTAAGTAATAATCCAGATGAACCTGACATGATATCACCAGAAAGTCTGAAGCAAGTATCTCCGGGTACGAAGAGATATTCATCAGTTTCCATTAGATGAAGATTTAAAGTAAATAAGACTGAATTCACTAAACCTTCATTTCGGGTATATAACTCTAATAAATTTGAAATAGCTAATATGCCCGTAGTACCTTGAAACAATCCAGCATTATAAAAAGTTTTACTATTAGAAATTTTGCAAATTCCATCTAACTCTTTATTCCATTTCTGTTCATTTGTATTACTTTCTAACTCAGTTATTGCGATGGCTAATCCAGCACCTCCACCAGCAAGATAAGGAAGGATTCTAAAATCATCATCAACTTGATATAAACCATCATCATCAAATACACCAAGCTTTAAATCCTTTTCTAATGCTATTTCAGATAGAGTTAACCAATCTTTATTCTTTGTCTTTTTATACATCGCTGTAAAAAATAAAGAAACACCTGCCCAACTTGTCATAACTCCTTTGTTAACAACATCATAGTCAAAAGTAACTATTGGTGAGTCAGAATCAAGTTTATCTTTCAATAGTTCACCTATATGAAGACAATCCTTTAAGTACTGAGGGTCGTCTACCTCATAGCTAAATCCTAAAGCCGCTAGTCCTATACCACTAAGGCCTGTCACTAGCGAAATGTCATTTATCTCTTCGATTTGAATAATGACTGAATCATATAAATTTTTAGACTTATCATGATACCCCAATTCCCATAAAACAGTTGCAATTCCCATTTTTCCTGTAAAAAGACCATTTTCAAGTTCTAACAAGCGATTTAACTCTTGTTTTTCTACCCAATCTATTACTGTACTATTGACTCCTCCTGTGCGGTTTAAAGCCATAGCTACGCCAAAACCACCAGTTAATATATTAAAAAGTCCTGAATCCATTTCATATTGACGAATGTCCCCTGGTAAAAGTCGATCCTCATTCTTTAAATCTTTAATAATAGAACCACGTAGCTTTTTTTTCATTTCTGTAAGCTCGAAATTTTTCCTTAAATTTCCATAAGTTTCTATTAATTCTTTCATGGGACGCGATTGATAATAGGTACAAATTGTTTCAATTCGCTTAATTAAATCTAATGCCTCTGAACCGTAAACATCATACACCCATTGATTATGTATTGTATCCATATTCCAAGAAATATCTTGAACACTACCAATAGGTACAAAAAGTTGTTTAGTAATCCTTAACATGGCAAACCAGTCACTTTGTCTTCGGTTCATATCTTGATCTCCAATGAAGCCAGGAGTCATTAAACCAGAAAGTGTATCATCTATATCACTAGCTGTTTCAAAATCTATCAATCTTACAAATTCATCTGGTGTGATTATGATATTTGCTGGTTGTAAATCCCCCATACCAATACCATTTTCATGTAATTCTTCTATTGCTTCTACTAATTGATTAACAATATTTATACAAGATTCAACGAAAACTTTATTTTTTTTATCTGCCCCAAATGGATATTTCTGAACTAACCATTCTGATAATGATTGACCTTCTATAAACTCCTCTTCTAAGAAGTAATGTTCCCAAGCTTTGAAGGAATTGATTTTTTTCACTGGGTAAGTCGTATTTCTTAATTTTTCTAATACTTCACTTTCGTTTACAATTCGATTAAATGCATCTTGATCTTGAGCATCTACAGCGGTATATGGTCTACCTTCTTTTAAAATGGATTTTTTATTATCTTTGTTTATTGCTATGTAGACACCTCCACCGTTACTAAAATGAATGGCCTCTTCAACTTCGTAGTTATCAAGTGGAGAGGTAGTATCTAATTGGTCAACTTCTTCGTCCATTTTTTTTATCTCTTCAGGTTCCTCAACAAAGTCTGGAAGGGAGTAGTACGGTACCCTTTGATCTTCTATTAATTCACCTTTTTCGTTTTCTATTGCGTCTAATTTTTCACCATCTTTATATAGATATCTTGGTATAAATGCACCGTATCTAAAATAAATGTTGGAATCATACCATCTTTTATCATTTAAGATATATGGCCCAGGTTTAAGATGCTTTAACTCATTTCTCAATAATTTAAGTAGATATATAAACTGATTAGTGTCTTTAGGATAGATAGTTATAAACTTTCCTGATGATCCTCTATCCCCATACTTTGAGTCTTTCAACATTAATTCCATAATGCTTTTTACGTACTTAAAAGATATACTTCGTTCTATCATTAGCTCAAAAATTATATTTAGTGTTTCTTGAGCATCTTTTATATTTGTGCTTATATGTATTTTCCACCCTTGTTTAGGTATTGATTCATTTCTAACTAATATATTCGTCCAATGATCGCCATCTATCAATACGTATTCAGCTGGAACTGGGGGTAACGTTAACAACGTTTGTTTTGAGTCACTTGTCAAACCATAATAATAATTATTATTTATATACTTCAAATATCTATTGTCCAATGTGTCACCTCATTATAAGCACAAATTAAATAGATTAACTTGTGCTTATTTAATAGAATTCAAGTTATCTAGGGCTAACGCAAAAGAATATGCTTAAAGTACTTTCTTTTTTACAATTAACGCTTACATTAGAACCAGGTGGATCCCCTGCTACTTTAGATCTTTTTAAACTTTGTAAAGATAACACATCAGTTCTAGCCATTACTATCACCCCCTTTAAAAATTATGAATTTCTATATTCTCGAATCTTTTTTCATGACAACATGCATTTAGAAATATACTTTCTATGTGTTCACCCCAAAACGGTCCCCAAATAGTATCCTTAGCACTTTGGAAAGATAGACTTGTGTTAGAGAACTGAAAGAATTTATTCTCTCTTTCAGTAATCCAAGGACTACCTGAACTGCCTACTCCCATTCGATCTTTCAACCCTAACAAAGTTGATTTATGAATATGGTCTTCGAATGTCTTACCGGTAACTATTTCACGTTTTTTACTTCGTAATATACCTCTTCTAAAATATGGTATAATCGCCTGGTTTTTTTTTGACTTATTATTAAATATAGGTTCAATAAATGCGTCTTGATTAACTGGGGGCTTCTTTAAGGTAAGGAAAGCAGTATCGTGATCAACTATTCCATTACTTGTCCAATCTGAACTCATAAAAGATTTATCAATCTCATATTTTTGTCCAGAGTCAGAAATGAATACAATTTCATTTGCATACAATTGTTCGTACCAATCAAATACACAATGTGCAGCTGTAACTACCAAAGGTTCACTTATTCCTTTTATTATTGAAGCATTACTTATAAATTTTTTATTACCTTGTCTTATTTTTAATACTCCTGCTACACTTCTCATAAGCTCTTTATGCTTGGTGTTTTTTACTGTTAGACTCATAATTACTCATTCCTTAAACTAGGTATAATTTAATAATACTTGTCGAAAATTAAGTTCTCAATATTTTCCTTTTAAAGTATTGGTTGTTATTCAATATAGTTTTATACATAGTACTATTCTGAATATATGGAATTATTTAATGGACGTGTTAGTCTTGAACTTCATAAAAAAAAAGGACCAGTCTTTTCTGACTAATCCTTTATGTTATTCATTTATCATTTACTGAATGCTTTAGTATCAATGTTTTCTGTATCAAGAAAATCCTCTATTTTCTTTTGCTCCCTACCATTAACTACTCCATTGGTATTTAGAATTGAACTGATATTTTTTTTTGTTATTTTTCCATTAACAATATTTTCTTCGAAGGTTGAGAGGTTCTCATCTAAACTTTCAACAAATTCGTTTAGTGAGGTGATGTATAAACTAATACGTAAAACATCTACTTCATAATCCTTCGGAACTGTATTAGTTGTTATAAAATCATAGAAGTTATCGTCATTCTCTGTTGTAAGCTCCGAAAGAATATTTAACTTTTCTATGTCATCCTCGGTAAATTCTATATCCTCATACATATTCTCCTCATAAATTAACATCGCATTAAATAAATCTTCACTACTGTCTAAATATGATTGGATACTACTTTTCATTTCATCTTTGTTAATATCATATCCCGATTTTTCTGAGGTGAATATCGTTGGAATTTGAATATCTTCTATTTTAGATATTTCCTCGTCGTTTTCAATACTTTCTTCTGAAGAACATCCATTTAATAGATAAATACTAGAAAGCAGCAATATAGCCGCATATTTCTTCATATTACGATCTCCCCTTAACGATGGATACGTTCCACTTCAGATTTCTAATTGCAAGTTTTACGAAATGCTTACCAACGTAGTAACCTATTATTGCTAGTAAACATCCAACGACAAACGCTCTTCCAGCTTCAAAAATCTCGTCAAACCCTATTAAATGAAATCCATATATAAAACCAGCTACAATAGTAAGCAATGGTGCTAATAACATAAGAGGAACACCTATAATATATGCAATAATGAATGGGGATAATATTAGTAATGCAATGCCCCCCCCTAAAATCACAAAACAATTCAATACACTCAAACCCATAATTGAGAAGATCGCAGCTGATAAATTTTTAAAACTCTTTTTCTGTTCTGCTTTTTTAATTGCATATATAGCATTAAGTTCTTTAGCAATTTCCTCAGGTTTACCTAAGTTATTTGAGATTTCTATTTCATTTTGTTCTTCCCTAGCAGCATCTTCGTAATGAGTTCTGTATTCATCCATTACGTCTTTCTTTTCTTCTTCAGTCAAGTATTTGAGGTTTCTTTCTAAAATCTTCAAGAAATTATGTTTGTTCAATTTCACCATTCTCCTCGACAAATCGATTTATTATTAAAAAAAATTCATTCCACTCATATTTAAGAGCATTCAACTTTTGAGTTCCTTCTTGTGTAATTTTATAGTATTTCCTGAAGGGTCCTTCGTTTGATTCCTTATGATAGGTAGTCAAGTAGTTTTCGCTTACTAATCTCCTCAAAATTGGATAAACAGTCCCTTCAGATATAAGAATCTTACTGGATATTTTTTTTACTAAAGAGTATCCATATTCGTCATCTTTTTTTATTATCAATAAGACCACTAACTCAAGTACACCTTTTTTAAATTGAGCATTCATGTTTTATCACCATCGTTTACGATTATTATGATGCTATATGTACTTTGTAATGAATAGTACTGAGTTAAACATTGTACCTATGCATAATATGACCTTAATAAGAAATTGTGTCTTATTTTGTACTATAGATACTCAAAAACAGAATCTTATATGAGCAAATCAAAAAATCTTATCTTTTTCATCCATTAATTTCATTATAGATGTTTCAAAACATAAAATTTCATTCTTGATGTAACAGGGGAGATTCCTGAACTAACAGGGTAAGTAAATAAAATCAGAGGACGTCGGCTCCCAAGAAAATTTTTGAAAATAATCAATTTATATGGTTTTAGATGTTAATCAATGGTAGAGTATACTTATAAATGTCTATTGCATATAAGTATACTCATATTTCTTAGGAGAAAAACACTTTGACATTCTTAGTCGAGTTTTTAGGAGCTTTAATTGAAACAGTTCCACTACTGTTGATTACATTACATCTATTAAACCGTTTACATATTAGTAGATTACCCTTTCTTTTTCTTTTAAGTATTGTTACATCAATCTTTCTAACACTGTCGGCTAGTACGCCCTTAATAAAACTTCCATTAGCGGTTTTACTTCTTGCAATTTTAATTTCTAAGCTATATAAATCAAGATTTTCTTTTAGTTTGCTGTCCTTGCTTTTCAGTATGATGCTTTTACTTATCATCGAGTTATTAACTCTAAATTTTTTAAGCCCTTTTTATTCTGAATACACAACGGGTTTCGAATTCAGATTCTTTACTGGATTAATAAATAGTTTATGCTTATTTTTAATATTTTTACCTCTATATTTGTTCGATTATAGTTTTGTTCCTAAAAATGAGATTAGTAAGTTGCACCACCCTAAATTTTGGTGGGTTTTGCCGATATCTATTGTGCTATTCATGCTTACAGTGTCTAGTGTAGTACAGAGCGGTTTAACAATTCTCGTTACTTACATGGTACTAATTGTTTGTATTTCATTTATTTTCTTTATGAGGAACATGATATATAAAGTTAATGTAGAATCTGAGAAACTAATGCAAAGAGAGCAAGAAAAAAATGCAAATAATTATCTGAAAAGTATTCGAGCACAACGTCATGACTTTATTTATCAACTTAATACAATAAATTCTCTAGTTTATTTAAATAAAATTGATGATTTAAAAGTTTATTTAAGTAATTTGACTGATGAGTTTAAAACAACCTCAGAAACCTTACCTTTACATTTTGCTTCTGTATCAGGCTTACTGATCCAATACAAGCAGATTTTCAAGAAAGACGGGGTTAATTTAAATATTGTTATTGAAGATGATTTCAGTAAAGTCCCAATGCCAATCCACCAGTTTAATAGTATCATTGGAAATCTTCTACAAAATTCTTATGAGCATGTTATCCTTCATGAAAATTGTAGCAAAGAGATAACAATTAAATTTATGCGAGATAAAAGCTTGATTTTGGAGGTTATAAATGAGGTGAACATAAGTACTTTAAAGCTAGATAAATTATTTATAGATGGTTATAGTACCAAGAAAGTTCATAAGAGCGGTATAGGTTTAAATAATGTAATGACTAGTCTAAGCAATTATAAAGGTATGTTGTATCCAGAGCTGAAACATCAAACACTTAGCATGTTTATTATATTACCTATCAGCAGTAATGAAGGGAACGATTAAAATGATTACCCCCTTTGCAGTTAGTAATCAATTAACAGAATATGTAGTTAAACAAGTGCCAGAATATAAAGTAAGAAAAGATACAATTCGATACGGATTAGAATGGACTATTTCAATTGTTATTCAAATAACATTGGTAACAATAATTGCTTCCTTACTCGGAATTTTATCAGAGGCTTTAATCACACTTCTAACAGGTGCAGTTTTAAGAGCTTTTGGAGGTGGAGCACATTTTAAAAGTTATACAAAATGTGTTATGTATAGTTCATTTATTATTCTTTTTATCTCGATACTTGCTGGCAGTTTCTTATTTCTTAATTTTATTCATATTACACTTATTTATATTTACGCTATGTATATATACATATTGAAAGCTCCTGTATTACATAAGACTAAAATTTTATTTAATGAAAGAAAAAAACTTAAGTTTAAAGTGATTTCGTTAATTTTTCTTACAGTGTTGTTCTTACTAACAATACTTATAGTTGAGAGCAGTCACTCCAATCATTCACTAATAACATGTTTATGGATATCAGTTCTATTCCAGTCTGTCTCACTTACAAATGTGCATCATAGTATTACAGATTGGTTAGATATAAAAACTACAAAGAAAGGGGTATATTAAATGAAAATTATTGCGAAAATTATCGGTAAAGTAGGAATTATGGCCTCTAAGGGTACATTAGCATCTTTCTGGTTTGCTTATGAACCTGACTTACCAAATGAAAAAAATAGTGATTCTAATTAAATGACTAGGTTAAACATACTGGCTATAGATGACGATCCTCTTCAACTAGAATTTTATAAAGAGATCTTCAAGGAGTCTCCTTATAAACTAGTTTATACTTCTACAAGCGGTGAACAATTACCTAATATTCTTAATAAGGAAGAGGTAGATGTTGCATTATTAGATATTGAAATAGCATCTTACTCTGGATTTAAATTAGCTGAACACATCAATCAAAATCATGAGAACATCAAGATAATCTTCATTAGTAGCTATAAAACATTTGCTTTAGATGCTTACAATTTTTATCCATTAGATTTTATAGTGAAACCAGTTGATGTCTTTAGATTATTTCAAACTTTAAATCGTGTTAGTCACTTAGTGGCTGATCAACATGCTACTCGAATTGGTGTTCAAATATCAACCGGTTTTTCACTAGTAAAGATAGAAGACATTCTTTTTATTAATAAATCTTTTAATAAAACTGTCCTCCACTTATTAAATGGTGAAATAATTGAAAGCAAAGACAAACTTGAAATATTTGAGACCAAATTAGGAAAACATAAATTCTACCGTATCCATAAATCTTATTTAGTTAATCTAAGTAAGATTAAAAAAATCCAAAAAGATGACTTTATGAATTCGTTTAATCTCATCTTATACGATTCTTCAAGCACATTACCAGTTAGTAAGCACCGCGTAAAAGAACTAAAAGAATCAATAGTTAAACAGTATAGTTTCTAAATGAAAAGGTTAGCTCTATTTATTTCTAATTAACTAATAAACCATTTAGACCGTCTCATTTTGAGTAGTAAGAAACAATTAACATTAACACTATTCACTAATACTGAACAGTGTTATGTATCAGTTGTGGAAGTATGTATTATTTTAATATTAAATAAAACCAGTTAAGGCTCCGACTTAACTGGTTTTATTTATTTATAGATTGTTTTGCTGCTTTATTTGCCTTCAAAGTGTTTAATAGCTCCTGAAACTCCTGAGCAGCAACATCTTGCTCATTTTCTTGATGACCTTCTTCGTTGGATTCGTTAACCCACTTTGGAAGAGTATCTTTTCGATTATTCTTTTTAGGTTTTGCTTGCTTAGTTGTTACAAAGTCTTCATTGATCGCTTTCACTATGTAGCCACTTAAGTTTTCAATATGGTCTACGTTCTTCTGGTGCAGGACATAACTAATATTATCCTTTATTCGTTCTTCAGAATACTCCTCAGTAAGCAGCTTAGCAACATTTGGCCGGATTCCCATACGAATGATTGCTGCATACGCTGTTTCTTCTGCTGTGTCATTTAGAAGGACCTCACTAAAGAACGTATCGTTTCGTTCTATGTAAAAGGTAACACCTACAACCTTTTTACCTTTTTTAATTTCTTCAATTTCAAACTTTATGTCTGTTTTTTCTTCAAGGTCTTTTTTAGCCTTATTAATCACTTTACTTTTAAGGTTTGCATAATACTTATAAGCATTTGGTGGCACCACTAAAAGCTCGCGCAACTCTTCAATACTAAACGATCGTTTTTTTAGTTTTTCAAACGATTTTAAAAGCTCATAGATACGTACAGAATAGGCACTCTGTAGACTTAGAACATTCGTTAACTTAAATCCCGTATAATTGCGTTTCAAGTCTAATAGATACGGTCTAAGCTTTTCTGAGAATTCCAACTCGACAAAGCCTTTTCCACGAAAATATTCTGAGCTGGAGAGCCAGTTTACGACAAGTTTTGATTTATCGGATTGGATCACTACCGTTTTCTTTTGAAGCTCCGTCACGGTTTCTTCCACTTTTTTATAGAAGTTGCTACTTACGATCCCCATCATATCTGCAAGATCTTTTACTCGAATACGGTGAGTCCGGAAATTCTCATCTTCCGGTTGTACTAGAGATGCTAGAGTAAAAATAATTTTCTTCTCATTGGCTGTTAGGTCTTGTGGAGTACTTATGAGCTCGTTCGATTGCGAAACGATGTACTCGGACGAAACAGTAGATGTCTCTAATAAACTAAGTTGCTCTGAATCCATCGACATAGAACTCCCTCCCTCAACACTACCTTAACTATATACTGGAACGAAACCGAATTTCTACTCTCCTTTTGGTTATAGTTGATGCCTATTTCTACAAAGGTCTGTTCCTTCAAGGAAAAATGATCCATAATAGTTTGTTCTTTTTATAACTATAACCAGATGGAGAGTCAACCAAAGTCTTAACTATAACTAATAGAAGAGTCGTTAAAGATTATCCTCCAGCAAAATACACGATTATACAAATAATGTATTGAAAACTTACAGAAATTGTGTTAGTTCGCTTAATGACTCTCTTATTGGTTATACTTCACTCTTCTTTTGGTTATAGTTGACTCTCCTATTGGTTATACTTCACTCTTGCTTTGGTTATAGTTTAACTCTCCTACTGGTTATACTTCACTCTTGCTTTGGTTATAGTTGACTCCCCTATTGGTTATACTTCACTCTTGCTTTGGTTATAGTTGACTCTCCTACTGGTTATACTTCACTCTTCTTTTGGTTATAGTAAAACGCTAAAACCCTTGTCCAGTCTCTAGTAGCGAGTCTAGTAATCAAGTAATCAAACAATCATAGTAATCAATTAAAACAGAATAAATCATTATGTTAAACAAACAAGAGAAGTTGTTTTGTTCTTATTTTCTTATTCATTGTTTTTTTCTATCTGATCTAAGAACTCTTTTAGTGCATGATTAACTAGTTTCGTCTTAAATCCTCTTTTTTGTCCCTTTGCTAGAGCATCTAAACGTTCAAGTAATTCATTTTGTATTAGAAACGTCCCGCGAGTATGAGTGTCTTCGACTGTAGGTTTTTTGTTAGTTACAGTAGACCAAAAATCGCTAGATGATTCATCCGTTTCAACAACTTCGGTTTTACTCTTACTATTATTTGTTACATTTAATTGCTTATTTTCAGTGTTATGATTATCTGTTACGTTTAACTGTTCAGTTTCAGTGTTATCTTCTTTTGAATGATCTTCTCCAAAGAATGCATAGGCAGCAGTCTTTTTCTGTTCTTTATTTCTCATAGCAGCTCGTAGATCATTTTTTTTATTGGCTGACACGGGACTTCAACTCCTTTAGAAATTTTGCATGATAGCTAAATGCTTGTTTTGATTCCGGCGATTCAGCAAGTCCGTAGATTGGAAGTCTACCAGTTGTCGCCCGTCGATGAATGACTGTATCAAAAACAAGATCGGGATAATCTTCTGCAATTAAATTCACCATCATGGTTGAATCACTTCTCCGAGAATCCGCAAGTGTCCGTAGAATACCAGCTATACGAAGATCTGGATTTATACGTTCTTTGGCAGCTTCAATCGTCTCGATGAAACGAGGGACCGCAGAGTAACAAAACTTACTAGTCTCAAACATGATGACAACATCATTTGCTACACCTAATGCATTAATCGTTTGTTCTGATAATGCAGGAGGAGTGTCGATAACAATATAGTCGTAGTAATGCTGGACTGACTCTAAACAACTCTTTAAAGCAAGAGAAGGATTTCCTTTGTATTCTCTGAAGAGAAACTGAGGGATGGTTGCTAAATAGTCATCAGCAGGTAGTAAATGGAGCTGATCATCAATCATTTTTATGTAGGGTCTTGCATCGCCTTTCTTAATGGCCTCTAAAACAGTCTCTCCTTCAAACTCAGCCAAGTCTTCTACACCGCTTAAGAATTGAGACAGGTTACCTTGCGAATCCATATCTACGGCTAGGACACGAAAGCCTTCTTCTTTCAATAGAAAAGCAGTAACGCCACTTGTCATGGTTTTACCGACTCCACCTTTTTGAATACCAAACATGATAGTGTGTGCCATATTATATAATCACCTCACAATGAAATATAACATGGTTTAGTCATACTAACAAGTAAAACTGAACAGTATTAATGAACATTAAAAGTATTCATATTAATTAATACGAAATAGATTACTTATTAATTAAGAGAGTTTAAAAACAGTATCATTGAAGAGTATAAGTTAAAAAAGGATACTGTTCATTCTTACATTTACGTTTAAGTGGTACTACAAACTGAACATTAAACGTATTAATTAGTTTTAACATTATTAAGTTTAACGTTTCATTAATATGATTAATGTTCAGTATTACTGAATATAGATTATGTTACAGTAAATATTTAATTTGGTGTATAGAGAGATATATAGAGAATAGAAAATTAAATATAACCAAAAGGAGAGTCCCTAGGTGACTCTCCTTTTGGTTATATTAACAATCTAAACCTAAAATTTATATTAAGTACAACTGTTCATTAATACTTAATATATTAAATAAAAAGTATTAATAAACCAACTAGGCTAGCATAGAGCACTTGAGGCTTATTCATACACGCAATTTCATATAAGTAGATGCACACTTGAAGTTTACTAGTCAGCTTTTAAAAATACTAACTCAATTTGTTTGATCATATCATAGCAATCAACAATATTTAATCTGGTACAGTTAGAGTGAAATTTAATGATGTAATTGTATTTTTGAAGATAAACATAGTCATTACGCTTTAATTAAGAGGATAGAGAAAGGTGAAAATGTTCTTAATCAATGAATATATTCATTATTACTGTTCAGTGATATGTAATACGTATACATATCACTGAACTACTTTATGGTTACTTTTAAATGAACACTAGGACTTTCGTTTATTCATATAGTAGTGCTATATCTAATAGATTTGATAGTTCAAAATTTAGCTTTCAAATAAAAAAAGTAGGATCTTCCGGCACAGGAGATCCTACAGTATATATCGTAAGCTTGCTGTTACGGTAACCCTCACGATGAAGGCCATATCATTCAAATTGTCGACCATTAAAGCCACACATTCAGAGTCTGATTAATGTAACATCGATCCATTTTTAAATAGAGTTATAATTAATATTAGCGCGAGTAAAACCCACATATACATAACATTTAAACTATTACATAATACTGTTCAGTGAAATGTAATAGTATTATGTAATTTCGTTTTTATTTTTTTTAGTCTTTCTAAGTACTGATAGATTAGGGTTTTTAAATCTACAGTTAGTATAGAATGACAAAATGCTTAATGTGAGGGGTTCACATTCTAACAAAATATGCTAGGATTAAACATAATACATACAAAAATAAACAAAAAACCCCCACTGCATTTTTAAAGTTTGAACTGTTTGGCGACGGTAAACTTTAAAAATTCTACATCAGTGATGGAGGCTTTTTTCTGTACTCATATTTAGTTATGATTAAGTTAATCATATCATAATAATGGCGTACATTAAAGCTTTTTCCTCTATTTATTGCTGGATGTTAGTGGGCATAATTGGAGGATTTTTTATGTCGTACAGAAATCTGTTACTACATGAATGTCGTTCACTATCCAGGTTTAAGAGCCTTGATGCGTTTAACGAGTCATTCATGTATGCCATGAAAGAGTATAAAGACCAATTCAGTAAAAGTGAATTGGTAGCAATTAAAGAGATCAAGAACCGTGGTGTAGCTGCTTACGGTGTGGTAGGAGCCAAGCTAGGAACCATTATTAAAGATGCTGCACACCGTTTAGGTTTTATTTGTCCATCACGCCGTACCTTTGAGCGCGCGATCACGAAGGCGAAAAAGCTAGGTATCTTAAAAGTGGTCAATCGGAAACAAAAGGACCAAGCCGGGAAGGAAAAAAATATCCTCGGTCATAGTATTTATGTATTTGAATTGTTTTCGTCTGATACACAAATGGCGGAGCGAGAGCCGGAAAAATTGGCGGAACGAGAAAATGCTGAAGACCCTTGTCCTACTAGTCATTCTGACGAGAAAGAGGAGTCTGATACTAGTGAGTTTAATGCTCGTTCTTTAAAATCTTTAAAGATACGTACCTTAGACGCGTCTTTCACTCCATCTTATGTACCTGTTGAATTTAAAGAACATGTACAAAGATACTTTGATAATGCTGAACTGATTAAAAATCTATGGCTGCGTGTGAAGATGGATAAGAAAAAAGAGAGTAAACGCCAAGCACAGGTGGAGAAGAATGGCGGAACTCTAGCAGACTACTACGCATTAGAAGTATTGGCCGCAAAAGAGGCATTTAAACAGACGATCTATGCGAAAAAGAAAAATAGAATACAATCGAATCTGTATAAGTATTTCTACGGAACCTTTCACAATGTTCTCGCGAAAGAGATCAATGTTCACTATCCGAATACAGATAATCCATTCTTAAAAGCGATGGATGTCATCTTGAACATGAAAGATGCTGCGGTGAAACCAAAACAACAAGTGACAGCTTTATTTAGCCATGAAGAGGAAACCACCTTAGATGATTTTGAGGCGATTAATGCGGAATTTAACTAACCACGAAAGGTTGATGTATATGTATTCGCAAGCGCAAGAGTCGGTAAAGTCGTTTATCTTTAGTCCGAAAATCAAATGGTTCGTGATCGTAGGCGTGGTTCTTTTCCTTTTGGCGACGTATACACAAGAGGTGTTGCTACTGCTCGGAGGACTGGTGCTGTTGTTTATGGGAGGCGTGATGCTTTATCTTGTAGGGAAGTACGTCATTCTGATTGGATTGCTGGTGGCTGCAATTGTTGGATTTATTGCGATCATAGGCTTGATACTTGGAATCTTTTTATAAAAAAGAGCCTTGAAAGGCTCTTTTAAAGAGGTATATCTACTTTTGACGAGGTAGTATTCAGAGGTATATCTACCTTACTTGCTTCCTGTTCAACCAATGGTGAAAAAAAGAGGGTTGCGACGATAACTATAGCTGGAACAACCAACATTAGTTGTTTTCTCATGCGATGTTCACCCCCTTATCAACTAAACTAATTTTTAATTTAGTTTTAAATCGATTGGCGAGTTCGGTATATTTCAACGTTTGCTCGTAATGATCATATTGTTTGAAAAAGTAAGATACATCCAATGCGAGTTCAGCAAGGGAACGTATATTCGTATATACTAGTTATAGATATACGATCGGTGAGGTGTATGATGAATGAGTGAGGTTATTTTTTTAGTGGATATGCAGAGTTTTTACGCCTCCATTGAGGTGGCAAAACATCCTTCTTATGAGGGAAAACCACTCGTTGTATCCGGTGACCCAAATAGACGAAGCGGCGTGATCTTAGCCGCCTCAAAGGAAGCCAAGAAATACGGGGTTAAAAATGCGGAACGTCTATGGGAAGCGCATCAAAAATGTAGTGATTTAATCGTCGTCCCTCCTCATATGCAAGACTACATCGATGCGTCGATGGAGATAACCAGGATATTAAAAGAGTATACCGATCTCGTCGAACCCTACTCAATCGATGAACAATTTATGGATGTTACCCATTCCAATCATTTATTCGGTGGCTATATGCAAACCGCAAAGAAGATTCAACAGCACATATGGGATACCATGCGTGTAAGAGCCAGGGTAGGGATTGGAGCCAATAAAATATTGGCCAAACTTGCTTGTGATAATTTTGCAAAAAAGAATGAGTCAGGTATTTATGAACTAAAAGCGGAGAACCTGGAACACACGCTTTGGAAACTCCCGGTTGAAGATATGTTTGGCGTAGGAAATCAAATGAAAAAACACTTATACAATCGAGGGATTCGAACCGTTGGCCATTTAGCCAATACCGATGTCGAGTTCTTCAAGAAACGTTGGGGGATACATGGCCAAGTCTTATGGATGAGTGCAAATGGGGTCGACTATTCGCCCGTCAAAACCTCCACACACGATGGCCAAAAAGCGATCGGGCATGGAATGACTCTTCCTTATGATTACGCGACGCGTAAAGATATTTGTGTGGTGTTATTAGAGTTGTGCGAGGAAGTGTGTTTGAGAGCGCGAAAAAACCACGTTCAAGGGTCGACGGTTTCATTAAGTGTAGCTGGAGCCAATTATGAAGTGCGAACCGGATTTCACCGTCAATTCACGATGCCCTATGCAACGGACTCTTCCTTAACGGTATTTAAGTATGTGTGTCAGTTGCTTGATCAATTTTGGGACCAACAGCCTGTACGAAGAGTCGGCGTATCCTTATCAAAGTTTACGAATGGCGACGCGATACAACTTGATTTATTTGATCATCATCAGCAGCAAGACGACCGACAGCTTGGAGAGGTCATGGATGCGATCAAAGCAAAATTCGGTAAAACTTCGATTTTACGTGCTTCTTCCTTACTCCCAGCGGGTCAAGCGTTGGAGCGAGCGGCGAAGATCGGTGGCCATTACAAGTAAAAACATATTCATATTGCATATGTTAACGTCAAACCCCCTAGATCTTAAGAAAAAGATCGAGGGGGTTTGGTACGCGGGCTGTAAAGAATGAGACTAAATATAATATGTGCTTTTCATGTTTTTGTTTTAGGAAAATAGCCCAATACATAAGATTTGGGCACGTTATTTGTAATTTAAGGTACAAAAGAAATAAAGATGCCTACGCTATGAAAGGGCGTAGGCATCTCTTGGGATCATTTTATAACTCCCTAGAGGGAATTCTTTAAACAGTTACACTTACAGCTGAGATATCTTTACAATAAATCTTTGTAAAGGTAGTAGTTCCCGTTGTTACTGGTGGTACCGGATTATTATATA
The DNA here is from genome assembly GCF_050276055.1 of Alkalihalobacillus sp. NPDC127517. NCBI lineage: Bacteria > Bacillati > Bacillota > Bacilli > Caryophanales > Bacillaceae > Alkalihalobacillus > Alkalihalobacillus sp. NPDC127517. The sequence continues at coordinate 16,462 of NZ_JBNNQX010000022.1, forward strand.
CAGCTAAAGTCACGATAGAACCATGAATTCCAACAAATCTAGCAGTTACAGGAGCTGAATTTCCTTCTAATCGAACTGTTACTAGAGTACCAAATGCAATGTTTTCGAAGAAAGTTTTACATTTTGATTCCTTATGGTCGTGCCACTTCTTCTCCGAGTCATCATGCTTTTTGTGATCATCATGCTTCTTTTCCTTGTGGTCACAAGAACAATGTGATCTATGCCCCTTGCTCTCACCTTTAAGCATTTTCTCCCAATCCATTTTAATTTCCCCCTTTCAATCGTCATAACAACACTATATGAGCTTGTTCAAACTCTGCTTAGACGAATTATCCTGGCAATTTTCATTAATTTAGTAGTTTGTTAGACTGTTATCTTTAGAAAGCAAGAAACAGTAAAGGCGTATTATTCAATCTATCAAAAAATAAATGTAAGACTAGTCCATCTTATTCTTTCCTTCATACATTACAAAATGCGATTAAAAAGGAGGTGAAACTATGGGTTACTACAACACTGGTGGTTTTGCGCTGATCGTTGTTTTATTTATTCTTTTAGTGATTATTGGAGCTTGTGCAGTTGGAGGTAATAATTATCCTTCTGGTAAGGGTGGCTATGATTTTGATGAAGAATAAACACTAAAAAGAACATTTGAAAAAGACCAACGCTGATTATTCAGCACCGGTCTTTTTCTTTATAAAGTAAATGAAGTGAAACATACATAAATTATCCCTTTTATCCTATTAAGCATTTTTATCCTTCTAACCCCTGGAAAGGTTAATAAAAAGGTTGAATGGGAACTATATATAAATCCCCTATATATTTGATATTTATGAGCCAAGCTACGGTTATATCGTACTTTGGCTTTATTTTTTTGTATTATTGTCCATATGTATAACCCCTGACGCTAGTTGTCAGGGGTTACTTCAATTAAGACCGGAATACGCAGCAAACCCTTTTTCGTAAGGTTACGGTATTTTACTCGACATGGCAGTGGGTCGATCTCAACACAATTTGTATCTTCTTTTCGTACTTTGGCTATGGAATGGAGACTTTTACGCAACGGAATGCTTGCATGTTCAATCGTACCTAAATAATCGCCTTTTTCATCGGGTCTCTATTTTCCGAACGAAATAATACATTTCAAATTTACTCCTATTCCAATAATTCCACATACCAAATTGTTATAATATCCCCAAAAGAAGGAGAATGTTTAAGCCTCTAAAAGAGTGAATGAATAAAACCCATAACTGGGTTAGGGTCATGGGTTCTAAAGAAGTAAATTAACCGTCTTTGTTTATGTTATGTTTTTGGTCTAAAGATGGTTCATCTAAGTTCTTTTATTTATCTAGTTTGATAAGAGCAGATTCTTGGGAAGTATATAAAAGGAAGGATGAGAGTTTTATTAAAATCCCTTCGCTTTGATATACATAAGCCAAATCGCGTAAGTTAAAGCGATTTGGCTTTTTCTCGTAATATTAAAGAAAACAAAATCCCCCTTAATGCTCCTATTAAGGGGGAAGGTAGAGGAGAAGCCTTACATCAGGGCAAAATTGATGTAAGAACTTACTACAATATTTTATTAACTGTAAGCACTTTTAGTTACAATTATCGTATTTTTTAATAAAGGATTCTTGCTGTTCTGCTAATCGGCAAATTTCTTCCTGGTCACGTTCATTTACCTTTTCGACTTCTTGCGAGTATCGGCCATGCAAAGTATTTAGCTCTGATCAGCTTTCTTCTATTAAATAGGTCCCGGCTCCTAACCACGTGCTGAATTATACATTTACATAGGCATATCGAGTTTCCAACTTCCATCTATCTCCATAGGATATTAAAGTTTTGAAATTATTAAAGCATCTTTTAGGAGGAAAATATGTTAATTAACCGTCTATTAAACAGTGGTTTTGAAACGGGAACGTTGATTCCATGGATTGTTACAAATGGTTTTCTTACTACGTCCTTTAGCCATACAGGTCTCTATTCGGTTCAACTTTCAAGTGCTACAGGTGCAAGTCTTTCTCAAAATGTTGCTGTAGACCCTGGTGAAAGTTTCGAGGTGTTGGCATCACTTGCAAGAACCACTGGATTCCCCTCTCCGCAAGTGGTTTTAACGGTACAATTCTTTGATGCAGCATTTAATGCTGTGGGGACGTCTACTTCGGTGGTAATTGAGACATCTGGTTTACCAGTTGTTCAAAATGAAACATGGTTCACTGTGTATGAAACCACTCCAATTGCACCAGTGGGAGCAGTCTCAGCAACCATTGCCTTTACTATTACTCCTATTGTTGGAGGGTCTGATATTGTCATTGATGACGTGGCACTGATTTCATCTACCCAGTTATTTGTCCCAAGTGGCCCACCAGGCCCAACAGGTCCAACAGGTCCAACAGGCCCAACAGGTCCAACGGGCCCAACAGGTCCAACAGGCTCTACAGGTCCAACAGGCTCTACAGGTCCAACAGGCTCTACAGGTCCAACGGGCCCAACAGGTCCAACAGGCTCTACAGGTCCAACAGGCCCAACAGGTCCAACAGGCTCTACAGGTCCAACAGGCCCAACAGGTCCAACGGGCCCAACAGGTCCAACAGGCTCTACAGGTCCAACAGGCTCTACAGGTCCAACAGGCTCTACAGGT
>NZ_JBNNQX010000022.1:19197-37687 GCF_050276055.1 Alkalihalobacillus sp. NPDC127517
TCCAACGGGCCCAACAGGTCCAACAGGCTCTACAGGTCCAACAGGCCCAACAGGTCCAACAGGCTCTACAGGTCCAACAGGCCCAACAGGTCCAACAGGAGTTGGTTTAGAAAGTTTTGCAAGTGTATTTAGAGTAGATACAGGCACTGGTACTGATACTATTCCCGGGAACACCGCTATTGTTTTCACGAATGGGTTCGCTATCGGTCCAGCCATAAGCTTCACACCACCATCCGATACAATTATTGTAAATGAACCAGGGTATTATGAAATAGACTTCTCGGTACACAATCAAGGAGCCGCAGACTTTAATGTAACTATTAATGGCGTACCAGTCACTCCTCTACCATTCACTGGTGACGGGGGCGGACCAACCACTGGGCAAATTATCGTAAACATTACAACTGTTCCTAGTACTATTCAAATAGTAAATGCTAATGCAACACCTGCATTACTCCACGACGATACAAACACAACACTAGTCATTACAAAATTAACATAACAGCTAGATTCGTTATATTTAAAGCCGAGTATTTTCACTCGGCTTTTTGTGTTTGCAAATGACTACAGCATAGGAATGTTTTAATAGTTTTCTGGTGAAAGAACCATTTAATCATGATCACTTTTATACACCCAGACATACCAAACATAATCTTCATAGAATATTTAAGTAATAGAGTTATAAAACGATTATAAGGGTGATTTAATTGCAAAAATGTAATCATTGTAAGCATAACCATATCAACTGTAAGTGTAAGTGTAATCACTGTAAGCATAATCATATGAGCTGTAAGTGTAAATGTAACAATATCCAAAAATTCAAACCACCAAGTAAATGCCCATGTCCACCTGGTGCTACTGGTCCCGCTGGTCCTGCTGGTCCTGCTGGCGCTACTGGTCCTGCTGGCGCTACTGGTCCTGCTGGCGCTACTGGTGCTACTGGCGCTACTGGCGCTACTGGCGCTACTGGCGCTACTGGCGCTACTGGCGCTACTGGCGCTACTGGCGCTGGGTTTGGGTTAGAAAGTTTTGCAAGTGTGTATCGCGCAGACCCTGGAACAGGAACTGATACCGTGCCTGGTAATACAGCTATAGTTTTTACTAACGGGTTTGCTTCCGGTCCTGCTATAACTTTCACACCACCATCAAATACTGTGACAATAACGCAGCCTGGATTTTATTGGATTGACTTCTCCGTTCATAATCAAGGTAATGCAGATTTTAATGTAACACTAAATGGTGTACCAGTTACCGTTGCTCCTTTTACTGGTGACGGTGGAGGTCCTACTTCGGGGCAAATTATAGTCAATGTAACTACTGTTCCTAGTACTATTCAAATAGTAAATGCTAATGATACGCCTGCTCAACTGCATAATGATACAAATACTACGTTAGTAGTCGCTAAAATTTCTTAAATCCCTATCAAAATTTACTAATGGCGATGCGGTGCAACTTGATCTATTTGATCACCTGCAGCAGAAAGACGACCGACAGCTTTGAGAGGTCATGGATTCGATTAAAGCGAAATTTGGGAAGACCGCGATTTTACGTGCTTCCTCCTTACTCCCAGCTGGTCAAGCGTTGGAACGTGCTGCGAAGATCGGCGGTCACTACAAGTAAATGAATAAGAAGGTTTATAAAAAGGTAGGATGGGAACTATACCTGTGACCCCTTTGTGTATGATATAAATGAGCCAAATACGACCAAAAATCGTATTTGGCTTTTTTAAATATCGTATTTATCCCACTTGACCTTTTTATCACATTTATCCTATGTATTAAACTTGATAAAAATACCCCTGACGCTAAATGTCAGGGGTTACTTCAATTAAGACCGGAATACGCAGCAACCCTTTTTTCGTGAGGTTACGGTATTTCACCCGACATGGCAGCGGGTCAATCTCAACATAGTTTGTATCCTCTTTTCTTACTTTTGCAACAGAATAGAGGCTTTTACGCAGCGGAATGCTTGCGTGTTCAATCGTACCTAAATAATGACCTTTTTCATCGGTAGCCACTAAACCGAACTCTTTTTTGCGTAGTTTTGTGACCAAGACATCACGGTACGAATAGTTAATGATTTTATGCCAGGCTTTACTTCTTGTATTGATTTTATAGACCGAATTAGGGTCTTTTACAACAATGCCTTCCAGGTCCATTTCTTTTACTAATTGAAAGTAATTTTGAGCCTGTCCGATGACAAAGTTATGTGCAACAAGGGTTTGCTGATTTTTAGGGAGAGAAATGGCCACTTTTTCTTTGCGTTCGTGTAGTGTTTTGGAAGTCATGCGTTTGTGCTGGTGGTATAGGCTATCAAAAGCGACAAATTGGAGAGGAACCTGATGAATGAGCTTTTTTGACCGAGACCGCAGCTGCAAGGACTCAAAGTCCGGCTTGCCTTCATCATCCAGGGCAATAAGTTCCCCATCCAGCATGGTTCCCTCTTCAATCTCTTGTTCCAAAAGTTCCGGGTACATCGTTGTAACCTCGTTATGATGCCTGGTGTAGAGTCTTGTTTTTCCTTCAAAGCGGCTCATAATCATTCTATGGCCATCGAGCTTTAATTCTGTGATGCACTCTATATCGTTATCCGGTGGTTCCGGTAAGGATTGTAATAGCATAGGAGATTTAAACAATATAATCACCTTCCTTCCTATATTATATAATAAATACATAAGGAGAACGGTGGTAAGTAATACCGTATCTTTTGACTCCCACGTATATTAATGGTAAATTTTTAACTAAAGTATGTCGCTCATTCACCAAGCGACTAATAAACGGTGGGATTCATCATCGCAAACCCCTTACGCGATTCATAAAATGGGGGCCGGAAGGTATATCGCTTGCTCACCAGGCGATCAATAAATCGGTGGGATTGAATATCGCGAACCCCTTATGCGATTCATAAAATAGGGGCTTGTAAGTATCATTAAATGATGTCGCTCATTCGCCAGGCGACGAATAAACCGGCGGGATTCATCATCGCAAACCTCTTATGCGATTCATAAGATGGAGGCCTTTAATGAAAACCAATAAAAGCAGCAACGGTTTTATGCCGTCGCTGCTTTTTTAGTACCTCTATATATAGTGACAATTATTAACCTTGATCACATTTCTATTGTTGCTCTCCTATTCCGGAATTCTAAACGCTTGTCTTTATACAACAAATGTAGTATTATATAGTTAATAAAACATTTGTTGTATAAGGAGTGTTGATGGATGTATACAACGGAGGAAGCGTACGAACAATTAAAAGCGTTAAAAATCACATCAAATATAGAAAGTGTTCGTAGGTGGTTGCGTACCGGAACCATTAAAGCAAAAGCTCCTTCTACAAAAAAGGAAGGGTGGAGAATCCCTAGAGAGTCCCTAGAGGTTTTTATCCGTACTCGGTTGCCCGATATGGCCAATGAACCAACCAAGGAACAACAAACAGAAATTGAGGAAAACGCTAGGGAAAAAATGTGGTGGGAGATCGTCCAAAAAAACGTGTTTGACGATCGCATCGAGATTAAAAAATCGAGGGTAAAAGAGTGTATAGCACATCATCGTCGTGATTCTGCTCCCCTGTTAGAAAAGATATGGAATATAGTTAAAGACCACAACATGGGATATCGATACCCTTGTGTCCTGGTCCTACTAGATGCCTTTCTTTTTAAAGGAGAACGTGTAATGCTTGATCAAAACTTTGAAGATAAAGAGGAACAAGTGCTGTTTGCTTTAATAGAACATTGTCGTCAAGAAATTGTAAACTCTAAATAAAACATTTGTTGTATTAAATTAAAAGCAGAATCTCTAACCAATCGGTCAGCGAGATTCTGCTTTTTGTAGTTTATATTACAACTAATAAAACATTTGTTGTATAAATCAAGTTTACTTCATTAAGCGACTATCTGAAATCTTTTCGTATAGACCATAAATCTGTGCATGGTTACTCTTCCAAAGAGTATCGACAGGATTCGGGATAGAGAAAGCTCCTTCCATGTACATCATCAGCATGGAAAGTTGATTTATTTTGATCTCTTCCGGACGATTAGATTGAATAATCTCTTCATATCTATTGTTCAGTTCTTTTAAATCCATAGTCCTCCACTTCCCTCACTTAAAGCATAAATGATTTTAAGTTGTTTTCGACCTCTTCTTCCAGGATACCGATATATGTCAATGTGACTTTAGGATGCGAATGATTAAAAATCATCTGTAGCTCGGCCACGTCTTTAAATTGCTTGTAGTGCCAATATCCGAATGTCTTTCGCATCGTATGCGTGCCAATACCCTCCGGAATGTCGGCCATATCTCCCGCTTTAATTAATTGGCGATACGCTTGAACCCTAGAGATTGGATTCTCTCCTTTTCGACTCGGAAACAACCAGGCGTTTTCCGGAAGAGATTCCACATACTCGGCCAACTCGTCATAAACGTTCGATAAATAGATTGTGCGTGGCTTTCTTGTTTTTCCTTCTCGGATTGTGACCTTTTTCTTTCCTTTAATATCGGCTACTTTTAACCGCAGCAAATCCCCTACTCTTAAACCCGTATTAATGCCTAAAAGGAAAAGAATATAATCGCGCTCTGAACAGTGACGTTTGAGCGACCATTTCATGTCCTGGATTAATTCGAGCGATCGCAATGGCTGCACATTCTTAATCTCGTCTGCTTTAGAAGCCATATTCGTTACCCCTTGTAATTCAGCGTTTTGAATGTAACTTATTTTTGTCTTTTTAGTATAACACAGACAAAAAGAAAAAAGGCTATAAATTAGCCTTTTTCAATGTAACAAAACTACTATTATGTTACTTTGTTGAGTTTACCTTATATCAAGCGTTTCCATTTTATTTAATTCTTTTTTTCTTCGTTCCGAAAGGGTTTTTCTGCCAGTGATCCATCCTGAGATAAGAAATGCCAAACCAAGTAAAAGAACTGTTACAAAGGATAAGAAACTTTCATCGTTAGTAAAGAATATCCACGTGCGCCAAATAACAAACGCTACTGGGAGTAGGCCTCCCCAAAACATGCTATTTCTTGTTGAAAGAAAGTACTGTATACCTAAGAACCCAGCATATAAGAATAAATCAAAAATCCCATAACCAAACATTATTTATCATTCCTTTCTTGTTTATATTTATCGATAATTAGTTTTGCTTCTTCCAAATTAATTCGATCATCTATTGATAGTTTTTTGATAAATTGAATAAATTCCTCATTATCTACAGAATCATTTAACTTTATTTTCTCAATTAATCTATCTAACTTAATTCTCACCGTGGGATAAGAGACCTCATATATCTTAGCGATTTCTTTTAAAGATCCCGAATTCGTAATGAATTTTTTAATAAATTCCACATCTTCACCATTTAAGGACAAAATCCAATTTGGTACATCTTTCGATTCCATTTAGGCACCTCACCTTTTTAGATTAGTCGAAACTTAATATTAATTTTATTATAAACAATATTTATTTTAATTTCAATATTGTTAAAAATTTTTCCTTGTATTTATTGATATTATTTAACCTATCTAGAGAAAAGGCTATTTTAAAGCCTTGTTTTAACGTAACGTGAGAAATTCTGAGTATATTGCTCCCGTTTATCCCTTTAATCCCTTTATAAAATGTTATACTTTTATATAGATAGTAATGATGCTTTATTTAGAGAAAATTTATGAGTTAGCAGTTAAATAAACCAGCTAAATATATTCGAGGTGAAATAACATGGCACAAGATCAACCGCATGAAGTCAAATCTACTTTAAATTCTCTGAAAAATCCTCAACGAAAAGAAGAAAAGTCAACTTTACATTTTAGACGCAATATCAAACTTCCTGATAATGTTTTTTATCGTTTAAAAGCTCTACAAAATGTATTACCTTATAAGCAATACGAATTGGTTGATAAAATGATAAATGTAATGGTCGCGGATTTAAGTGAGCGTGATCAACAATATTTTATTGATCAGTTAGCTAAGATAACCGCGATAGAAGAAGAAAAGAAACAAGGTAAATGATTGGCGTTTAGTTTGTTTACATTTTATAAAAAGACAGGCACTTCTCAAGTGGAAGTGCCTGTCTTTTGTTTATGTACAGTAGAAGTTGTTTTAAGAGTGATTTATTCGAGTTCATATTTACTTTTATATTCACTCGATAAGTTTTCATAGTCTTTAAGTAAGGATTCATCTGAGTTGGTTGTTTTATATGTAGACATAGCTAAAATTAAATCTAATGAATCTGTCTGGAAATCGCCGTCTAAATCCTTCTCCACTTCAAGATCTTGAGTTACAGCTATAAGGCTATCAGTTAAAGACACGAACTCGCAATTTTCTTTTTCAATACACGAACTTGTTTGTTTAACTACTTGCTTACCAAACTTCCATGAATCTTTCGATAAATTCTCAGGTGGTGAAGAACATGCTGTCATTAATAACATTAAGAAAAGAGCAGAACCAATAAAAAATGAATTTTTGAACAAAACATACATCCTTTCTTGTGGTTAAGTATTGTATTGATGGTTATATTATACATCATAAATAGTCGTTAAATTACTTATTTTTAGGAATGGGTGTTTTGTACTAATAGGGTTTGCTTTAAGTTCAAATGAATTTTCTCCTTGTATACCACGATAACTAGCGTCAGGGGTAGATTTTAATTGGAGGACGGTTTTACTTAAATAATGCTTTTTTTACATAAGTTTAAGTTCAGTATTAATGACAAGTCTTACTGATAAGTATTATGTAATTATTAAATTATGCTCTTTATGTTTAACTTATTAATTAATCGGTATTTTATGCTATACTTGTCTGTAAGATAAAACAGAACAGCTCGAAGGGCGGCGACACCTCTACGAAAGGGGGTGTTTGCCTTGACGATTTATGAAGCACATTCGTTAGCCAATCAACAAGTGGCTAATCTAATAGCAATTGGTGGCGTGTTTGTTGCCTTTTTGGCCATTGCTGTTACAGTCGTGCTCTATATCGTTAGAAACACAAAATAGCCCCTTGAGCGACCAACTCGAATAAGGGCTATTGTAGAAATCCTATAAGCGCCAACCTTTGGGTTGACTAAAACTGTTTTACGCCTGCATTTGTGTGTCCAGCACAGATACAGGTCTTTTTAGTATTCCTGAGTACTCTAAATATATACTCGTAGTATAAGTCAATTAAAGATGAACTGTCAATCAAACAGTATGCTCTTTAATGGTCTACTTATATAATTTCACATACCATATTTCTTTAATTAAATGAATCTAACAAATATCTTTAAACCTTACTTAACGGTATTGATATTATAATTAGAGTAAAAGTGAGTAAGCTGAAAGAGCTTATAAGTTAGAGTTATTAATAAAATCAGTTGGAGGATTTTGTAATGAGACATGCTTATCACAGAGTGTTAACGGAATATCAGGATCAAAGAACTAAAATGTTTAAACCATCTAAGAATCCATTGTCTACATTTATGATAAATGAGATACCAAGAATATTAAGAGAACAGCTCCATTTAAATGATCGGGAACATAAGGTACAGGCTTCTGTAGGCATGGGTAACTGGACTGAAACGCCTTGGATAAGTGTGTTTGATCGTGATATTACTGAGACTGCCACAAAAGGTTTCTATATCGTTTATTTATTCAGGAAAGATATGAACGGCGTATATTTGTCTTTAAACCAAGGAACCACCCATCTACAACGTAAATATAAGAAGAAGAACCCAGGGTCTAAAATGGAAGAAATTGCGCTTAAGTTACAAGATACACTTTCTTATTCCTTAGAGGACTTCCCATCCACTAAAATAGACTTAATATCCAAAACGTCTAATTCTAAAAACTACATGGCATCTCATATATGCGGAAAATACTATAGCCTTGAACAGTTACCCTCCAATCAAGAAATCCAAGATGATTTTCAAAAGCTTCTTAAAATTTACCAACAGCTAAAGTCTATAATTGGAGTTAGAACGACTGACCAGTTCATTGATTATTTACTCAATCTAGAGGAAATAGAGGATACCCAATACCAATCAGATGTTCAGTTGGTTACTGCTTCTACCACAGAAATTAAACCTCAACAAATTCCCGCTAAGGAAAATACAGGAGAGAGAATAAAATGGAAAAGAAACCCTTCCATTGCTAAAGAGTCTATCCATTTAGCTGATTACCTTTGCGAAGTAAACGCTGATCACCTTACATTTAGATCTTCGGTAACGGGTAAGAACTTCGTTGAAGCACATCATTTAATACCCCTAAGTCTTCAGGACCTGTTTCGATGGAGTCTAGATGTACCTGGTAATATTGTTTCACTTTGTCCTAACTGTCATAGATCAATTCACCATGCAGATAAACCAACGAAACAGATAATCATTAAGAAACTCTATGATTTAAGACAGCAGTCTCTACAAAGTTTTGAAATAGATATACCTCTAAATGATTTACTAAAGCATTATAAGTAATTAGGTACTCTATAGCTTTAAGTTAAATTTACTATGGAAACCATATTAAAAACTAAAAAATAGGTCTGCTTAAGTGTATACCATCTATAACAAGCAGACCTAGATGAAAGCTATAAAGTGTCCCTCTCTTCTATAGACAGAGCCACAGGATTATCTATGTCTATTCGACCTCTTCCCAAGAGTACTTGCTTGAGAATCTCCAGACGTAACCGCACCTCTATCTTTATTTCCACCCATGTTGTATTTCAGTAACCTGTCGCTCTGAACAAAGTAAATATATTGAGGGTATGTATGCAAGTCTTTTGGAAAGTCTGCAGCCGGAGCAACGATTTGAATATCTGGTTGGATTGAATGTAAAATAATCATCCCTCCGTTGAGCTCCTTACTTTCCACCTCTGTAATGAAGATCTTCTTAAGTAATATTCTTCTTCTAGTAACTAGTAACATGTTGAATCCTATTGCTGATAGAAAGAGAATTAACAGTATTATTAAAAGGTTATCTAGAGGGAATTCTACACTAAATATGTCACTAAAATTATCAATATCTTGACCTTTATAAAAATTCTTAACTTGTGTAAGTATTGAACTGTAAAACATAATAGCTATAACACTTATAAGTATGTAACAAATAAAGTTACACGCATTAATAAAATATCTAACGGGAGTATACTCAGGTAATAACTTAAATTCATAAGTTACTGAAAACAATATAAAACCCATGAATCCAATAACCACTAATAAACCTAAAAAAACCATAAAGGCACCGCTCGATGTTGGAAGAGATGGATCGATAATAAAAACACCTATAGAGACAATAAAAACTAACCCTGCTAGACTTAGGGCGTTCACAAAATTATTTAATATAACTTTACTGTTTGGCATTAACAGCTTTTCGATTACTGTGGTACCTACATTCACCACAAATCTTTTTAGTAAAGTTGCAATAGTTCCTATACTGATAATTATTGTGCCTACGATTTGGATGACCTCATACATGATTTAACCTCTCTTTAAAAGCTTTTTTGTATCCTTATAGACTATCACTCAACTTTCGACAGTACAATTTCACAGTTGAAAGCGCCTATGATTCAGCTCTAAGTAAAATTAGATTTCGGCGACACGATAATTATTTGAATATTTAAAATTAATTGTTATAATGAGAATGAATGTTCGATAACTAAGGGGGGAATTACAATGGTAAGACACTCAGGAGGAAAGACAGGAGCTGCTGGAAAAGCTTTATCAAACCCTAAATCTAGCTCAAAACAAAAAACTAAAGCCGCTAAAACACTTAGCAATCACAAAGCAAAAAAACATTAACAGATCTCATGTTCATCTTCTAAGACTTGAAGTTACAGATATATTAAAGCGACTCATTTAGAGGAAGGTTGGTGTTGCTATTGGATAATTATCAACTGATATACGATAGAATTGATGAAACGATCGCCACTTACAATAAATACTTGCTGTTACTGGAGAATGAAAATCATACTTCAGTTTCCTTAGCAAAGACTCTTGGCATTTCTCAGACAAACGTTGCTAAGAAAATTAAACAGATGAAGAAATTTGGCTTAATTGCGGGTTCTGGTAGGCGTTATTGGTGTACAGGAATAAGAGTGGTAGATACACCAATAGGTTTATATAGAAGGATTTCGAAGCTTATAGTAGAAAAACCAGGTATTGAACGGAAATACCAGGAACAAGCGGAGGCTTTAGGAGTGCCCTACAAGGAAATACAATCTGCTTGGGGGTATATTCACTATTATGCACATGCATTAAGAAGTGAAGAGGCAAGGAGCAAAAACGAATAATTACTGATCAGTATTAAGTAATATTAAAACTTATTACTGAAACTTAATTTAATATTAGTTTATGGACAATGAACCTAATTATAAAACTTTGGTAGGTGTAGCTATTCGTAGCTGTGATTGATGAGAGTCCGGATTATAACTTTCATAGTAGTATGAGTAGATAATCAAGTTGCAGCAACCGGTCAAGCTCAGTCACTAAGAGAAATGATGTAGTTGAGTTTTTTATCGATGGAGCCACACCTAATAATAGCAGTACCACTAACGTTTAGCTCCCATTCCAAGGGATTTAAACAGGAGGGAACTAAATGGACCTTCGATGGAAGAAAGAGGACAAAGTTTTCGATAGTATTCATGAGGCAGATGTATGGGCCGATTCACTGGCAAATGAAATTTCAGCTAGACTGTTTGATGCTTATGATACACCAGATTATAAAATAGCTTATTCATTAGCGTTTAGACTCTCACAAAATGAAAAGTTTCGTGTAGTCACAAGAGTAACACCAGGTAGATATAATGTTTGGGTATTAGAAATATAAGTTAGATAAGTAATGGTAATCTCATATTCATGAACGCTTACAAAAATTCCAATACCCGCGCTTACCTTTCTTAAAAAGTAATGAACTAGTTTAAGATGATATACCATTAAACATTATTCGAAAGAATTCTTCTAAATTGGATACAATGCAGGATATGGTTCATCTCTAGATTTAAGTTAAGGGGGTACATAATGCAAAGAAACTTAGCAATCGTAACTGGAGTGAGTAGATCCAGAGGTATTGGTGCTGCCATTTGCAGAGAATTAGCTAAAAATGATATTGATATTATTTTTACTTATTGGAACGCTTATGACGAACTTTCCGGATTGGCAGAAAACAAAAATACAGTTAATACTATTCAACAAGAATTAAAGTCGAATGATGTTTGTGTCGCGACAATTGAGCTAGATTTAACAAATCCGCTGTCTAGTGATGCGTTATTTAATTTTTGCAAAAGAACAATTTGGCTATAGTCCAAATATACTTATAAACAATGCTGCTGTTTCATTAGACGATAACATTGAGTCAATCACAGCAAATAATCTCGATTTGCATTATGAAATAAATGTTCGTGCTACGACTCTTCTAAGCTCTAATTTCGTTAAGCAATTTAATGCGTCTTACGGTCGAATTATCAACATTACTACTGGCTGGAAACAGGGGCAAATGCCTAATGAGTTATCTTATGTCCTTACAAAATCAACAATGGATACACTCACGTACACATTAGCCTCAACTTTAGCAGAAAAAAATATCACTATAAATGCCATTGACCCAGGGCCTACAGACTCTGGGTGGATGTCTGAGGATACAAAAAGTTATTTAATAAATCGCTTCCCTATAGGTCGAGTTGGCCAGCCAACTGATGTAGCAAAACTTGTTTCCTTTTTAACCGGACCAGATTCCGGGTGGATTACAGGACAAGTCATACATTCTGAAGGCGGTTTCAGGAATGAAGATGGTTAGAACAAGCATTAAAGATATCAATGAATCTGCATAACTTCTGAATTACTTGCTAAGATATTATATTAATTGAAATATCTTCAGCCTAACAAAGGACAATGAAATTCATATTTCACTGTCCTCGCGGAGTAAGCATTGGAATGAGATGCTTAAATTTGTGGTCAAGACCTGATTTTGAATCAGATATTTAAGCATGATCATTATTTTATCTGTCTTTTGCTAATCTTAATGATTACAGATTTAGTTTTTAATTTATATCTTTTAACCACTGTAAAAATCAAGTATTTTATAGTATATTTTTACTAAATACTTTTTCAGGAGTGACTTATGAGAATTTTACATATCTCTGATTTCCATATAGATAGTGATAGCCAAGAAGATCTTAAAAACTCTATTATTATACCTTTAATTAATGATATTACTGAGATGAATAATATAACACCTTTTGACTTGGTCGCATTTTCTGGGGATCTTGTTGATAAAGGTGGAAAAAGTTTTGATGGGGATATAGAACTAGCATTTTTAGCATTTAAAGACATGGTTATTGAACCTATTATGGCAGCTCTACAACTTCCAGAAGATCGGTTCTTTTTTGTACCAGGTAACCATGATGTTGATTATGATGCAGATACTCCTTTTATCGAAAGTGGTTTGAAAAATAATCTAACTACTAACGATAAGGTAAATGCATTTATTGATAGTAATTCTACCGAGGGTAGACAACGAATTCTTCCTTTTAAGAAATTTGAAAAAGATTATTATAATCAATTTGCTGGTCAGGCATTTCATACAGATTATCAAACTGTATTCAAATTATCTTTAGGACAAGACACTATAGGAGTAACCTGCTTTAATTCTTCATGGAGATGTTATAAAGAAGAAGAATCAATAGTTTTAGGAGAGCGTCAAATTACCCGTGCTAGAGACGTAATTAATGATTGTGATATTAAAATAGGGATTATGCATCATCCACTTGATCATTTACCAGCATTTGAAGTTAAGCAAATAGAAAGTATGTTATTAAAAGACTATGACCTGCTTCTTTTTGGTCACGTTCATGAAGGCAGCAACTGGTCTAAAACTGCATTATCAGGTTCCACTGTAATCTCTGCTTCTCCTTCAAATTGGACTACAAATATTCGATCTACAAATATTAATTTTTTAAATGGATACAGTATCATAGATTTCCACAAAGGTGAACATGCGAAGATTAGTAACAGAAAATATTCCTACTTTAAAGAGAAGTATGTGCCTAACTCAGATTTAGGTGATGATTATGGGGTTATGTACTTTCCATTTCCAACTTCTGATGAAATGGCCATTAAAGATAGTGAACGATCCATTATAGAAAAAATTAAAGAAGTTCACCTTCAAACAATTGATCAACATCTAATCAGTTTTGATACCGATACTAATGCACCTAAAAAAATTGATGAACTATTTGTGATGCCTAGCTTGATTAGCCATGAAGAAGAACGAGAGCATGTAGATGATGAGGTTTATAATGCAAAAAAAATTCATTACACCCTTTCTGAAATATGTAGCACAGATTCCAACCTTCTTTTATTCGGAGAAAAAGAGTCCGGCAAAACAATTCTTATGGACAAGCTCTTAATTGAGTTCACTAAAAATTATACAAAATACAAAAAAATCCCTATATACGTAGATTATAATGATTCACGACAGTTGTCACAAATAGAAACGTATGTAAGCAAATTCTTAAATATAGGTATCAAAGAGATTAAGAATGAAATACTACACAAGCATGAAATTGTTTTATTGCTTGATAATCTGGCTTTCAAGAGTAGGCATATGGTTACTGAAATAGAGAAATTTATAGAAGAACATCCAAATGTTAAAATTATTGCCACCTGCACCACTCAAGGTGAAAAAGAGATACCTGGTGAGGCCTACAATTACAATCTACTTGAGAAATTTAAAGTAATTTTCATCGAAAATTTTCGTGCCAGAGAAATTAGAGAACTGATGAGAAATTGGTTTGTAAATAGTACGGCCTTTGAGGAAGGCTCCAGTAATTTTGAGAAGTTAATTTTAACCTTTAGAACTTTAAATATATCAAGAACACCTTTAGCTGTGTCAATGTTCTTATGGATTATAGAGAAACAAGATAATTTCACACCACTGAATAATTCTCAAATGCTCGAAAACTTTCTCGAAAGAGTATTTACCAAAACGTCAGCCAGTCGAATTTATTCATCAGACTTTAACTATAAGAATAAAGAAAGACTGTTAACTGAAATAGCATATTTTATGTTTATAGGTAAGGAAGATATGTACTATAGGGTCAAACATAATGAATTGTTAGAGTTCATTACCGCTAACCTGAAACTCAAAAAGTTTGATTTTGATGACGAAGCATTATTAAAGGAATTTATAGATAAAGGAATTTTGAAGGTTGAAAAAGAGGGCGTCTATAAATATGTAAGATTTAAATTCACTTGTTTTTTTAGGTTTTTTCTAATGAAAAACATTGATATTAACTCTGAATTTCATGATCGGGTCATGTCAGAGGAGGAATTTCTCTATTTTATAGATGAACTTGATTATTACTCTGGTCTAAAAACTGATGCAGCCCAGTTACTAGAAAAAACCGTTTCAAGAATGCATAAAGAGTATGAAAATGTATTAGAACTTATTGAAGAAGAACAGTATTCTTATGATAATATCTTTGAATCATTATCAACAATAGTTCGCTTTGATAAAGAAGAAGACCTAAAAAAAATTGCTAACGAAAACAAAAAAACTGAGGAAGAAATTGAACAGGAAAGCGATAGGCATTTAGATAACACAAAAATTGATCAAGTTGAAAAGAAAGATTATGAATTTGAACTTGATCCTATTACAAGATTTGAAAGATTATGGTTACTTTCAGCAAGAGTTTTAAAGAATACTGAAGAGGTATCAATAGAAAATTTAAAGACAAACGCTTATAAGAAAATAGTTAAGTGTTCAATGGCATATTCTTGGATTCATAAAGTCTTGATAGATCAATACTTTGAAAAACAAAGAAAAGACAATACCGATTCAGATGAATTCATTGATCAACTTGAAATTTTAACAAAACTAGTACCTTTATTTAACCAATTTTCAGTGTATCAAGCTTTGGGTACCGGTAAATTAAAACTCGTCATTCAAGAGGAAATTGATGACATGTTTAAGCCAGACAATAATTCATCAGACTTTGAAAAATTCATGTCTGTATTTATCTATGCTGATTTAAGGGGATCAGGTTGGTTACAAAATATAAAAGCCCTCCTAAAGACAGTTAAAAGACGTTACATCAAGGATATGATCTATATTAAACTGCGCGAGTACTATAGACAAAATAACCTGACAAAAAACCAAGAAGATCAAATTCTAAATTTAATTGGTGATTTATTCACTTTAGAGGATGGAAACACTCAAAAGAGAGACTTTCATCGAAAGGGTAGAATTATTGCTAAGATAGAGAAATCTAAACAAGAGAGAAATAGGTCTCTTCAAATTGCAGAATAACGAATCCAAGTAACTCTAATAGTTAATAATCAAAAAGAGCTACAATGGTGGTACATCCCAAATGTTAGAGAAAAATCTAACGTTTGGGTTTTTTTTGAAATACAGTGAAGGAATTAAACTTAGAATCGATGAAGAATACCATCAAAGATCTTTAAGTTACTACTGCGAGAAATCAGCCTCTTTTTTTCTTCTAATTAACGTTCGTTTTTGAATTCCGGTCATTTCCTCTACTTGTTTATACGTGTGAGTTTCTAATAATTTTAGAGCATGAAATATTTGTCTCGAGGAATGCTTCCTCGGTCGCCCCTCACGAAAATCAGGTCGCTGCTTTGCAATCATTTTTCCTTCCTGGGTCCGTTCAACAATCATGTCTCTTTCAAACTCCGCAAATGAACTCATAATATTAAAAATTAATCTTCCAGTAACCGTATCTTCGACAATACCCATATTTAGGATATGAACTCTTACACCCTTATCAAAAAGAGTGCGAACAGTTTGAATTGCGTCAACAGTTGAACGAGCAAAGCGATCTAATTTTGTAACGACCATTGTATCTCCTTCTTTTAACTCTTCAAGGAGTTTTAGGAATTCCGGTCGGTCTTTTTTTGTTCCTGTAAATTTTTCGGAATAAATATTCTCGCAGCCTTCTTCTTTTAATTGCTTCAGTTGCACTTCCAAATCTTGAGAGACCGTACTCACACGTGCATATCCATATTTAGTCAATTTAACACCTCAAAATCGCTCCATTTATGTCACTAAGTTTAGACACCTTATAAACCTTAATTCTACGCGAGTTATTTGACGGTGTCAATTCTTAAAAGTTTTGTCACTACTCAAGTGAAAATTAGTATTTAATTTGCTTTTATATTATTTACGATACGTGAAATTAAATCCTGTAAATCACAGATTCAGGTTATTCTAAAATAAAAACTACACTATTAAGCAGTGTAGTTTTATTTTAGCTGTTTATTACATTGCTGTTGAGACAAACTCTCTATACCTTTCGTTTCCTTGAGTAATATTCTCATGTGATCCCTTACAAATTATAGATCCATTTTCTAAAAATAAGATATCGTCTCCTGGCTTTACTTCCTCTAAACTGTGCGTTACTTTAATTACTGTTTTATTTTTTGTTAATGATTTGATTGATTCTAATACAAGGTTCTTTGATTCAACGTCTAAATTAGAGGTAGGTTCGTCTAACAGAATGATATCGGGATTCTTTAAGAATAACCTAGCAATGTTTAGACGTTGTTTTTCTCCTCCAGATAACTTATCGCCACTCTCTCCGATATGAGTATTCATCTTATCTTTTTGTCTGTCGACAAAATCTTCTAAATTTGAATATTTTAAAGCTTTTTTAATGCTTAAATCATCAATTTCATGTTGTTCTAGTCCGTACAACAAATTTTCTAGGATGGTTCCACTAATTAAAGTAGATCCTTGACTAACAATACCTATATTATTTCTCAGTTCATGCGTATCAATATCTCTTAAATCAACGTTGTCGATTTTAATTGTACCTTCATTTGGTTGATAAAATTTTTCTATCAAGTTAATTAATGTTGTTTTACCAGATCCAGACGGTCCAACAATTGTCAAGGATTCTCCCTGTTTTATAGTTAAATTTATATTTTTTAAGATTGGCTTATCCTTGTATTCAAAATTTACATCGTTAAAGGTTAATTCATTAGTGTATTGATATTTGTTTTGCCCTGTGTTCTCTACTTCATTCTTACTTAATATATCATTTAAGCTTTTAAAGGCTCCATTCGCTTTATGATATTCTCCGATGAACCCACTGATTGAACTCATTGGAGTCATAATTTGAAAGGCATAAACTACGAATGCTATTAATGTGCTTAAGGACAGAGTTCCAACAGATATTCTAAAAGCACCATAACTAATAACTACTAGTAGTCCTAGAATTAAAAGAAAATTAACTAAAGGAGCTACCAAGGCGAACATTTTGCTTTCAAAGAGATTAGCTGTGTAAAGTTTATCTATACACTTATACAACAAATTTTTCTCATGCTTTTCAGCTGTAGACGCTTTTACCATTTTTATATTTTTAAAAGTCTCTTGAGCTTTTGATATAAATACAGAGGTTTCCTTCTGTTGTCTAGCTCCTGTGTTCTCCATCTTTCTCATCAGTGGAAAAATTATACCAAAGATAATCGGTGCAATAACTAATATTATAATTGTTAGTTTCCAGTCTAAAATAAGGGTTAAAACTAAAGCACCGATTATCATTATAATTCCTGTAACTACCTTCGGTATGTGATAAGTTATTAGTGTTTTGATAATCTCTGTATCATTAACTATTCTACTAGACAACTCTCCACTGTGATAATCATCAAAAAAGCCAACCTTAAAGTTAGTTATTCTATCATATATGTATTTCTGTAGATCACGAATGACAATGTTTCCGAACTTAGATATCATATATTCATTTAGAGCTTCAATTATTGATTTGATTATTAAGAAAAAAACTAATCCACTAACAATCCAAATACTTATATCATTCATGGTAAATTCATCTACTGTTTCTTTTATTAATAGAGGAAACAATAGAGCAGCAGCTGTAAATAGTGAGGATACTATTACAATTGTGATAAGAAGTAATTTTTTCTTCTTGTCATTAATTGCCAATGAAAATATCTTATATGCATTCACATTTTTCACCTCTGATAAAATTAAGACAATAAAGCTTGTATGATCAAGCTTTATTGTCTCTAATTTAAGTATTTGTTAGCAGAAAAAGATGCTTGTAAAGCTGCTTGTTTTACACGATACGCTTGCTGCAGACTTCTTCTTTAAATGTACCTCTTTTGATACGTGTTCTTTTTGTAGTGAAAGTACTTTGTTCATTTTAATTTCCCCTCTCAATTTGGCTTTTAGCAGAAAAAGATGCTTGCATGACTACTATTTTTACATTGGATACTTCTTGCAGATGCTTTATTTAACTGTACCTCTTTTGATACGTGCTCTTTTTGTAGTGAAAGTACTTTGTTCATTTTAATTTCCCCTCTCAATTTGGTTTTTAGCAGAAAAAGATGCTTGCATGACTACTATTTTTACATTGAATACTTCTTGCAGATGCTTTATTTAACTGTACCTCTTTTGATACGTGTTCTTTTTGTAGTGAAAGTACTTTGTTCATTTTAATTTCCCCTCTCAATTTGGTTTTTAGCAGAAAAAGATGCTTGCATGACTACTATTTTTACATT
>NZ_JBNNQX010000022.1:37784-38129 GCF_050276055.1 Alkalihalobacillus sp. NPDC127517
ATTGGATACTTCTTGCAGATGCTTTATTTAACTGTACCTCTTTTGATACGTGCTCTTTTTGTAGTGAAAGTACTTTGTTCATTTTAATTTCCCCTCTCAATTTTGGTTTTTAGCAGAAAAAGATGCTTGTAAAGCTGCTTGTTTTACACGATACGCTTGCTGCAGACTTCTTCTTTAAATGTACCTCTTTTGATACGTGTTCTTTTTGTAGTGAAAGTACTTTGTTCATTTTAATTTCCCCTCTCGATTTGGTTTTTAGCAGAAAAAGATGCTTGCATGACTACTATTTTTACATTGGATACTTCTTGCAGATGCTTTATTTAACTGTACCTCTTTTGATACGTG
>NZ_JBNNQX010000023.1:0-37888 GCF_050276055.1 Alkalihalobacillus sp. NPDC127517
TACGCAAGATATTGAACCGCCGTATACGGAACCGTACGTACGGTGGTGTGAGAGGTCGGATAATCAATTAATGATTATCCTCCTACTCGATGGGGGGAGGGGGTGAGGCGAATGTCTGAGAGCTAAGTGACCAAGATGGGGGAACCCGGGAGCAAGAAAAATAGAGAAATTCCAGCGCCAATGTGAGCGTGAGAAGGAATACCAAGAACAAACCTCACCCAATCAAGGAGAAAGCAAATTTAACTAAGAAGTGAAGAGCCTTAGCAAGAAAAACAGGCCGTCTACCAAGCCCGGAGCCGCATCCACGAAGAAACAGGTGCTGATAGCAAGGAGAACGAACCCAATACCAAGCCCGAGACCTCGATACCAAGAACAACCCCTCTCACACTAAGAAGAATGAAAGAGGAAGTAAGAAGAAACGGAGCACAACCAAGAGCATTGGCGTTAGCAAGAAGGTGCAGAGGAATACCAAGAACAAAGACCCCTGCACTAGATAGATTCCAGCACCAATGTGAGCGTGAGAAGGAATACCAAGAACAAACCCCACCCAATCAAGGAGAAAGCAATTTTAATCAAGAACCAGAGAGCGTTAGCAAGAAAAACGGTCAATCCACCAAGCCTGGAGCTATATCCACCAAGAAACAGAGGTCGATAACAAGGAGAACGAACCAAATACCAAGCCCGAGACCTCGATACCAAGAACAACCCCTCTCACACTAAGAAGAATGAAAGAGGAAGTAAGAAGAAACGGAGCACAACCAAGAACATCAACGCTGGCAAGAACAAAGCTCGAACCATTCCTTCCAAACGCCTACCACATAAAATCTATCTTTCTATTTGTGCTATATTTTGGAATGATGTATAGTCGGAAGAAATGGGGGGTGTGCGTATGCTTACATTAAAATATCATGTGATTCTTATTCCTTTGTTCTTTTTCTGTTTATGTCTGATTGCTGGATTGGATTGGATAAGAACGATTCTTTATTCTGCGGGCATTATAATCGTGGCGGCCATCTCCTACCATGTTCAATCGGGGCTGTGGGGAGAATGGGCGAGTAAACGATTGCGGAACACCTTGCTTAATTCGTTATTTTGGGTTGGAATCGTCATTTGGATTTGGTTGGGAGGACTTTCAGACTCTGCATGGCGCCTTATTTTGGCAACCGCACTCATCGTACTATTCGTCATTTTTGGAATCATCGACGCTTATATTTGGTACAAAAAAGAACAGCGTGAAATACAGGAACTGGAAGAACGAAACCGAAAGTCGGATGAGAACGTATAGTTAGCTAAAAGGAGGTGCTCCATTGATTAGTGAAAAGAAACAGCTATTCTTTCTACCTATTGTACTTTTAATTTTCGCGGTTGTATTAAGTGTTGGTTGGATTCATACCTTAATTATGGTTGGGGCGACAACACTTGGAGCAACAATTGGATATAATGGTCAGATTGGGTTGTGGGGGGCTTCTTCAAAAGCAAAGTTCACTGCGTCAAAAGTTTTAATTGTTTTCTGGGTCGCCCTAATCGTAGTTCTTTGGCTCCCTGATTTTCTAAACATCACTCTCTGGAGACAAATCGTAGCAACTCTACTCATTCTTCTAATAGCCGCATTTGATCTCATCGATTCCTACCTCTGGTACAAAAAAGAACAACAGGAGCTACATCACAAGGAGTCAATTAATGGTTAGCGAGAAAACGTATTCAATTTTATTATCGGTTTGGCTCATTACGACAGTCTATATTATAAATGGAAGTTTCTTTTATGCTTTGTTCTTGAGCGTTGTCATTTTTGTATCTCGTAAGATTGGGAAGGGTACAAATCTTGGCCCGGGAAAGCGAATTCCGGAAAGGCGCTTTAAGCTTTCAAAGTTTTTCCCGATTTTTGTTGGGGCGATCATGGTTTTATTATGGTTTATTGTTGAGGCACCACTCTGGAGATTGATCCTTCTCACAATCCTTCTCACAGCCCTCGCCATCTTCGAACTCATCGACGCTTACCTCTGGTATAAAAAAGACCGGCACGCTTCGGGGTCACATTGACCGAGGGGTGCCTATATACTATACTTAGAACGT
This sequence comes from Alkalihalobacillus sp. NPDC127517, assembly GCF_050276055.1. Taxonomy (NCBI): domain Bacteria; kingdom Bacillati; phylum Bacillota; class Bacilli; order Caryophanales; family Bacillaceae; genus Alkalihalobacillus; species Alkalihalobacillus sp. NPDC127517. Next base: position 2,074 of record NZ_JBNNQX010000023.1, read on the forward strand.
TATGCTATGTACGGATATTAGATTATGAGGTGAAGACATGTTTGATCGTTTGCAGTCTTTAGAGGACAGATATGATCGGTTAAATGAATTATTAAGTGATCCAGATATTATTAGTGATACAAAGCGTCTGCGCGAGTATTCTAAGGAGCAGTCTGGGCTTGAGGATACAGTTCAAGCGTACCGCGAATACAAGGATGTATCGGGGCAGTTAAAAGATGCGAAGGCAATGATTGAAGAGAAGCTGGATGATGAGATGTACGCAATGGTGAAAGAGGAAATTGCAGAACTTTCATCTCAATCTCAGGAGCTTGAAGATCGTCTGCGTGTTTTACTTCTGCCTAAGGATCCAAACGATGATAAAAACGTAATCGTTGAGATTCGCGGAGCGGCTGGTGGAGACGAGGCGCAGCTGTTTGCAGGTGACCTTTATAAAATGTACCACCGCTTTGCAGAGGCTCAAGGCTGGAAGATTGAAGTGATGGAAGCGACAACGACGGAGCTTGGTGGATACAAGGAAATTATTTTCATGGTTAATGGAAATGGTGCGTACTCCAAGCTGAAGTATGAAAACGGAGCACACCGTGTGCAACGTGTTCCTTCTACTGAGTCTGGTGGTCGTATTCATACGTCTACAGCAACGGTTGCGGTTCTTCCTGAGGCAGAAGAGGTTGAGGTTGAAATCCATGAGAAGGATATTCGTGTGGATACATTCGCTTCAAGTGGCCCTGGTGGACAAAGTGTAAATACAACGATGTCGGCGGTTCGTTTAACTCACTTACCAACCAGCACGGTGGTTTCCATGCAGGATGAGAAATCTCAGATTAAAAACAAGGAAAAAGCGATGAAGATCCTACGTGCGCGTGTATTCGATAAGATCAATCGTGAAATCCAAGCTGAATACGATGAAACGCGTAAAACAGCGGTTGGTACAGGCGATCGTTCTGAGCGAATCCGTACGTACAATTTCCCACAAAGTCGGGTAACGGATCATCGTATCGGCCTGACATTGCAAAAGCTGGAGCAAATTTTGCAAGGGAAGCTTGATGAGATTATTGATCAGTTAATTATGGAAGAACAGTCTGAGCTGATGGAACGGGCTGAAGATTAAGATGAGTCAAACGATACATGAAGCCCTCCGTTGGGCTTCTTCTTTTTTGGAGGAGAGAGACGTGGAAACAATGGCTGGTGAATGGCTGCTCCGCCATCACCTGGGTGTTGATCGTGCTGGTTTATTTGCGCGTTTTCACGACGTTCTGCCAGATGACTTGTTTCATGCGTATCAACAGGATGTCCACATGCTTGGAAAAGGTCACCCGGTTCAGCATTTGATTGGGTACGAAGAATTTTACGGTCGCCCGTTTCAGGTGTCGAGTGATGTCCTCATTCCAAGGCCGGAAACAGAGGAACTTATCATCGCAGTGCTTGAACGGAGAAAGGCTATTTTCCCAGACGCCACCACACTTGATGCAGTTGATGTCGGAACGGGTAGTGGCATCATTGCGACGACACTAACCCTTGAAGACACATCATTAATACTTTCGGCGAGCGATATCTCGGAAAAAGCGCTGGTAATGGCAAAGAAAAATTCAGCGGCACATGAGGCAAAGATCAGCTTTTATCAAGGAGATCTGTTAGAACCTTTTATACAGTCTGGCCAAACGTTTGATATCATCGTTTCCAATCCGCCATATATCCCTGAATCGGACCGGCCGACCCTTGCTGTTCACGTGCGGGAGCATGAGCCGGAGCTTGCCTTATTTGCAGGCACTGATGGTCTTGATTGCTACCGTAAGCTAACGCAGCAAATTAAAAAAGTTGCTAAGCCTCGTGCGCTGGTTGCATTTGAAGTAGGTGCGGGTCAAGGAGAGGCCGTGAGACAGATGCTACAAACAGCCTTTCCACGAACAAAAACTGAGGTCCGTTTTGACATTAATAAAAAGGATCGCATCGTACTGGCCTACGGAGATTTTGTCGAAGAGTTATAGGTTTAGAGCCGGACTATCCCGACCACAATAGGGAGGAAGGGATGGTGCTGGTCATGAAACCACAAGCTATTATTTATCTATTATTCTCTTTTTTCGTGTTAATCATAAGCTGGGAAGACCAAGGAAACCAAGCGATTGCTGCGTTCCATCAAGAAGTGAGTCAAGAGGATGCCATTCGTTTACGTATCCTTGCAAATAGCGATTCTGTTGCGGATCAAAAGTTAAAGCGTGACATTCGTGATCAGGTGAATGCCTCTATCACTGAATGGGTAACGGGAATTGAATCAAAGCAGGAAGCAGTGGAAGTGATTGAATCAAAGCTTGGCGAAGTGGAAGCAATTGTGGAAGCAGAGCTTGCAGCGAAAGGTCTCAATCAAGAATATCACGTTGATTTTGAACAAGTAGATTTTCCGACAAAGCTGTACGGAAATCTTGTGTATCCTGCTGGAGAATATCAAGCGGTGTTAATTACACTTGGCGAGGGTCTTGGTGAAAACTGGTGGTGTGTACTTTTCCCGCCGTTATGCTTTATTGATATGGATCAAAGTAATGCAGTGCCACAAGAAGAAGTAGAAGAGGTTGAGGTAGTAGATGAGATAGAAGATGAAGTGGAAGTATCGTTTTTCTTCGTAGACTTCTTTAAAGGATTGTTTGATAGTCTGTTTGGTGATGATACAACGACGGTTGCGACAAATCAGTAATACGATAGACAAGCCCCGCATAGGATGATGCAAAGACCTAAAAAGGGGCGTATCCGAATGACAATGGTATTCAGGCAGGCTAGAGATCACGATCTTCTGCAGATTCAACGATTACTTGCACGCGCAGGGCTTCATGAGGACGATGCGAGAAATATTACCAGCTACTTTTTAGTAGCTGAAACCATAGATAATGAGATTGTGGGAATCATTGGTCTTGAACCAGCGGGTGATTACGGGTTACTGCGATCTCTAGTGCTAGAAACCGATTATTTTACGCCTGCAAAAGGTATGGGCTTTCTAGAAGCTGCCTTGGCGTATGGTCGTAAGCTGGAGTTAAAGGAAGTCTATTTATTAACAAGACAAGCTGGTGTGTTTTTTGAACAGTTACAATTCAGGCAAATGAAGCTTGAACATGTACCTGATGAGATAAAACGATTATCACATTTTAAACAATCTGAAAATAAAAACGTGTCGATTTTCGCCTGTGAATTACTTGAACAATCATGTGAATAAAACGAAGAACTGACGGCTTATCTACAGGTTATCCACAGGTGTGGGTAACCTTATTCTCGTTAGGAGAACAGACGTTTTTATTTTATTTTCACTACGAATTTAGTAGACTAAAACCGTTGATATAAAAGGCTTTATGCAGAATACGCAGACAAATTTGACAAAAGGCAAACCAAATCACAAAATAAGGAGGATAGGAGCTGTGCTATGAGTTATATACAGACAAAACGATGGAATGTGAATAAGTCAGCAAATCTTCAGAATATAGAAAGCGATCTACAAGAAGCGGCAAATTTAATCAAGGACGGACACGTGGTGGCTTTCCCGACCGAGACGGTGTACGGACTTGGTGGAAATGCGTTAAACCCTCAAGCGGTTACCGATATTTTTAAAGCAAAGGGCCGCCCGAATGATAATCCGCTTATTGTTCATATTGCGACACGAGACGGGCTAAAGGAACTGGTGACAGAGATCCCGCCGATCGCTGAAAAACTAATGGACGCCTATTGGCCAGGACCGCTTACGCTTATTTTTCGTGCAAATGACAAGGTACCTACAAATGTCACAGCAGGACTCTCAACTGTCGCGATTCGGATGCCTTCCCATTCGGTTGCGCGCGAACTCCTTGAAAAGTCAGGAGTACCAGTGGCGGCACCAAGCGCAAATCTGTCCGGTAGACCGAGCCCAACCACAGCGGATCATGTGTGGACAGATCTTGAAGGACGTATTGCCGGTGTTGTTGACGCGGGGGCAACAGGTGTTGGTGTAGAATCCACGGTTTTAGATATTAGTGGCGAGACGCCAATGATTCTCAGACCCGGTGGCATTACGAGGGAAGAGCTTACAGAGGTCTGTGGGCATGTGGAGCTAGACCAAGCACTTGTAGACGATGGACAAGCACCAAAGTCACCAGGAATGAAATACACCCACTACGCACCGAAAGGAAGCTTAACACTTGTTCGTGACCGGGCGCTGATCCAGGAGCTTGCAACCAAAGCACGGGCTGAGGGAAAACGAGTCGGAGTGCTCACAACGGAAGAACGCGTAAATCGTTACGATGCAGATTTTGTTTACGCGTGTGGATCAGATGGGGATCTCTCCACAACGGCTGCACTTCTTTACCACGGACTTAGAGCCTTTGATGATCAAGAGATCGACGTCATATTCTCAGAGGTCTTTGATGAACACGGAGTAGGTGCTGCTATTATGAACCGACTCGAAAAAGCTGCCGGTGGACGGATGATTAAATAGTAAGTAAAAATTGAGTTTGGGACATAACTTTAACTAAAAATCAATTAGAAAATAGCGAATGATTCAATTACAGAATCATTCGCTATTTGTGATTTAAAAAACTAGCGGAGGGAGAACCCGAGACTCCAGCGGAAACAGTGCGAGGTGAAGACACTGCAGCGGTGCTTTTCCGCGGTAGGGGCTGAGGCCGTACCCGCGGAAAGCGAGGGATTCTCCTGTAGCGGGTACCGTGCTATATTCGTGTTTTACTATCTACATTAATATTATGTCTCAGCAGCCCCATTATTTTGTTGTATCACCTCCCTTATCAGATAGGTTGTCTATTTTTCCTTGTCCATGCATACATTCAAGTAGCATGTTCAAGGAGTGAGTAAACAATGAGTGAATTTGTGACGATATTAATTATGTCAGCAGCACTTGGAATGGATGCCTTTTCCGTCACGCTTGGTATGGGAATGCTGGGACTGCGTGGCCGCCAAATTTTCAGGATTGGTTTAACGATTGGGTTGTTCCATGTAGCGATGCCGCTCCTCGGAATGGCAACTGGTAAATGGCTTTCAACCTACTTTGATATGGTGGCCATTTATATTGGGGGAGGCCTGCTTTTATTAATTGGCCTGCAGATGATTCTCTCTGCCTTTTCAACAGAGGATAACTCCTTTTTAAAGCCGGTTGGCTGGGGGTTAATGGCTTTTGCGATCAGTGTAAGTCTTGATAGCTTTTCAGCGGGACTCAGCTTTGGCATTCTTGGAGCAAAGACGATTTTAACCGTTGCGCTAATTGGCTTTATCAGCATGGTGCTATCATGGCTTGGACTTCTAATCGGGGCAAATTTTCAAAAGTATATCGGTATTTATGGCGAGCTTCTAGGAGGGTGTATCCTGATTGGGTTTGGGATCAAGATTATGTTTCCGCTTTAATGTGAAAGAGATGTTAGAATAAGGACAATACTTTGTTTTGTGGGATACAAAATGAAAAAGGGGATGTCCATTTTGAAAAATGTTTTATTCGTATGCACAGGAAACACTTGTCGGAGCCCAATGGCTGAATACCTTTTAAAAGAAAAAGCAGGGGATCAGCTTTCTGTTCAATCAGCAGGAGTTACAGCTTGGCCTGGGATACCTATGTCTGAAGGGACACAACTTGTCCTCAGTGAGCGTGGCATTCGCCACCAACATGTCTCGCAGCCAGTGACGGCTGAATTAATTGACTGGGCAGATATCATTTTAACAATGACGACGAGTCACAAAGACATGCTCAGCATTAGGCATCCAGAAGCAACAGAGAAGGTCTACACGTTAAAAGGGTACGTTGAAACGGGTGGAGAGATTGGTGATCCAATCGGCGGACCAAAAGAAGAGTATGATCAAGTGGCTCGTGACCTTGATCAAAGCATTAATAGGTTACTTCAAAAATGGAATAAGTGAGCATAAGGGGATGTTGAGTTGGAACAGGGAAAACCATCATATCGATTTAGTCTCCGCAAAAAGCTAGTCCTTGGCGTAAGTGGCTTGGCACTAGTTACATATGGAATTAGCGCGTTGTTTATCTTTGTGTTATCCGATTATTTAGCTGAGTGGATTGGCATAAATAGTGAAGTGTTCACGATTCTTACGTTGATTGCTGGTATCCTCTGGACAGGAATTCTCTGCTTTTTTGCAGCTGGTTATATTACCAAGCCGCTTAACCGACTAGAAGCTTCTGCTAGAAAAGCTGCCGCAGGCGACATACAAGAGGATGTGTTAATTACAGGCTCAGATGATGAGATCCGTGCACTTGGCGAAGCGTACAATGAAATGCTTTTGAACCTACGCAGAATGGTGCAGGACATTGACTCAAGCTTTGTAGCAACGGAGGAAAGAGTCAGCCATATGACGAACTCTTCTGAGCTTGCTTCCTCGCGAGTGTTGCAAATGGAAGAAACACTCCAATCGATCTCGGAAGCAGCCGTAGGATCAGCTGAAGTTAGCCGCAAAAATGCGCACTCAATGAATGAAGCAAAACAGATTGCAGAGCAAGTAAAAGGTCGGGCTGATCAATCCCGCACGTCTTCGAAACAGCTTGTAAACAATCTTAATGAAAGTAGAAGTGTCATTAAGAATTTAGTAGAAGGCATCCGTTTGCTTGCAGAGAATAACCAAGCCTCTCTTGGTGCGGTAAAAAAGCTAGAAAATCAAGCAGGTGAGGTGGAGCAGATCATTTCGCTTGTAGGTGAAATAGCTGGTCAAACGAATCTACTTGCATTAAACGCTTCGATTGAAGCAGCACGGGCAGGTGAGCAAGGTAAAGGGTTTGCTGTTGTGGCTGAGGAAGTTCGGAAGCTAGCGGATGAAAGCGCGCAAGCAGTGGCAAGTATCACAGAGCTCGTACATACGATGCAATCAGAAGTAAAAAATGTTGTTCGCCAAATTAGCGAACAAGTGGCTGAAGCGAATGAACAATCCAAAAAAGGCGAGGAAACAAGTCGGACGATGAAGGAAATGACTCGCGCAGTAGACGAAGTGGCTGCCGTTATTTCGGAGATTACAGGCATGGTTGATAAGCAGATGGAAGCCATTCAAATCACATCACGAGCATCCGAGGAAGTAGCTGCGATTGCCGAAGAGACGTCACGTGATTCAACAAGTGTCACAGAGCTTGCAAACGATCAAACAGCAACCATTGCAGATACCGCAAAAGCGGCGCATGAACTATCAATTCAAGCGAAGAGATTGAAGACCACGATCGAAAGGTTTACAATATAGATACAGAAGAAAAGCGCCTAAGACCGATTTAGGCGTTTTTTTAAATCTAACAAGGGTGGGAACCTTTATGAAAATCGCGATTGCTTCAGATCACGCAGGATTTGAGTTAAAAGATAGTATTAAATCAGTAATCACAGAGCTTGGACATGAATACGAGGACTTTGGGCCAGATTCAACTGCTTCCGTTGATTATGCAGACTATGCTTTTCCGGCAGCTGAAAAAGTAGCTGATGGCACATTTGATCGCGGCATTTTAATTTGTGGGACAGGCATTGGCATGTCCATCTCCGCGAACAAGGTAAAGGGCATCCGCTGTGCACTTGTTCACGACTTATTCACAGCAAAAATGACTCGCGAGCACAACGATAGCAATATGCTTGCAATGGGTGAGCGCGTTGTTGGACCCGGAGTCGCAATAGAAATCGTGCGTACATGGCTAACAACTGAATTTGAAGGCGGACGTCATGCGAATCGAATTGGGAAAATTTCAAATTACGAGTGCTAGGAGATTCGAACGATGAGTTCACTAACTGAGGGAATTACGTTATCACTTGCAAAGCTATTAGAAGATCTGCACCTGGCAAAACCACTCACGTCGGGTGACCTGCTTGTGATTGGAACAAGTACAAGTGAAGTCATTGGTGAACATATTGGCACAAATGGATCCAAGGAAGCAGCGATTGCGATTTACCAAACGCTTCTTGCTTATCAAAAGAAAACGGGTGTGGCGCTTGCGTTTCAATGCTGTGAGCATTTGAATCGCGCGCTTGTTGTAAGTGTAGAAACAGCAAAAGCGCGAATGTATGAGCCTGTGTCCGCTATTCCTGTTCGCAAAGCGGGAGGAGCGATGGCTGAATACGCTTTTTCGCAAATGGAACACCCTGTTTTAGTCGAGACCATTCGCGCGGATGCCGGTATTGATATCGGCGACACATTCATTGGTATGCATTTAAAACCAGTGGTTGTACCGGTCAGGAGCACAGTGAAAGAAATTGGCGCAGCGCATGTCACAATGGCGATCACTCGTCCAAAGCTAATTGGTGGCGTGAGGGCCGTTTATGAATAAGAAAAAACAGAATGATTTTAATAAAAGTCCGCAAATATTACGGAAATACGCTGAAATCTATGATAGTATATAGATGAATCTAATTAGAAACAGTCTAAAACCGAATGAGAGCGGTTTTTGAGAGGGGAATGGGTAATGGAGAATCTAAAGAAGCAAGATCCTAAAATTCTAGAAGCAATTAATTTGGAGCTAGGCCGTCAGCGCGATAAAATTGAATTAATTGCATCAGAGAACTTTGTTAGTGAAGCGGTAATGGAGGCTCAGGGTTCTGTATTAACAAACAAATATGCAGAAGGTTACCCAGGGCGCCGCTATTATGGTGGTTGTGAATATGTAGACATCGTAGAAGAAATTGCTCAAGAGCGAGTAAATGAAATCTTCGGCTCTGCTTACGCAAACGTCCAGCCCCACTCAGGAGCCCAAGCGAACATGGCTGTTTACTTCACAGTCCTTGAGCATGGAGATACGGTTCTGGGAATGAACTTATCTCACGGTGGACATCTAACTCACGGTAGCCCAGTAAACTTTAGTGGCGTACAATACAACTTTGTTGAGTACGGCGTAGACCAAGAAACGCACCGTATCGATTACGATGTTGTACGTGAGCTTGCAGTTGAACACAAACCGAAAATGATCGTGGCTGGTGCGAGTGCATACCCACGTGAAATTGACTTTGCTAAATTCCGTGAAATCGCTGATGAAGTTGGCGCATACCTCATGGTCGACATGGCGCACATCGCCGGACTTGTTGCAGCTGGCCTGCATCAAAATCCAGTACCGCACGCACACTTTGTGACATCTACAACGCACAAAACATTACGCGGACCACGTGGCGGAATCATTCTAACAAACGAAGAAATGGGCGAAAAGTTTGGAAAAGCCCTAAATAAATCGATCTTCCCTGGTATCCAAGGCGGACCACTTATGCACGTCATCTCAGCAAAAGCTGTTGCATTTGGTGAAGCCCTACAACCAGAATTTAAAACATACGCACAAAACATCATCAACAACTCAAAACGACTTGGTGAAGTTTTACAATCTGAAGGCATCAACCTAGTCTCAGGCGGATCAGACAACCACCTATTACTAATGGACCTTCAATCACTAGAACTAACAGGAAAAGTAGCAGAAAAAGCGCTTGACCACGTTGGTATCACAACAAACAAAAACACCATTCCATTCGATCCGCAAAGCCCATTTGTAACAAGCGGTATCCGTCTAGGAACAGCTGCTGTCACATCACGTGGATTTGACGAAGAAGCAATGGAAGAAGTCGGAAAATTAATCGCCCTCACACTTAAAAACGTCGACAACGAAGAAGTCGCCGAACAAGTGCGTACGCGCGTAGCTGATCTTACAGCAAAATATCCGATGTATCCGAATCTATAAGACCTAAGTACCTCCTCCCGTTGTGGGAGGAGGTTTTTTGGTGGTGGGCGAGAACCTCCACTAACAAAAGGAAAAAAATGCGCATTTTTTATTTTAGTAAGAACGTTTGGGATGGGAGCAAGAAGAACGGCAGAAAAACCAAGACCCTAGGCGCCTTACCAAGAGGAACGCGATAAATACCAAGAAAAAGCAGGGGTCCCACCAAGAAGAGAGGGCCGATAGCAAGAAGTGCGGAGCGGATATCAAGACCGAACCCTTGATACCAAGAAGAAAAAACTCGACACCAAGGATCTTGAAGCAGACACCAAGAAGAATGACCACAAAACCAAGAACCTCCACTGACATAAGGAAAAAAATGAACATTTTTCATTTTAGTAAGAACGTCTGGGTCATTACCAAGAAGAACGGCAGAAAAACCAAGATCCCAGGCGCCTTACCAAGAGGAACGCGGAAAATACCAAGAAAAAGCAGGGGTCCCACCAAGAAGAGAGGGCCGATAGCAAGAAGTGCGGAGCAGATACCAAGACCGAACCCTCCACACCAAGAAGAAAGAAACCAGCACCAAGGACCTTGGAGCAAACACTAAGAAGAACGACTACAAAACCAAGAACATCCACTGACAAAAGGAAAAAAATGAACATTTTTCATCTTAGTAAGAACATCTGGGTCGTTACCAAGAAGAACGGCAGAAAAACCAAGATCCCAGGCGCCTTACCAAGAGGAACGCGATAAATACCAAGAAAAAGCGGGGGTCCAAACAAGACGAGAGGGCCGATAGCAAGAAGTGCGGAGCAGATACCAAGACCGAACCCTCCACACCAAGAAGAAAGAACCCAGCATCAAGCCCCACGCACTTAACACCAAGAACTCCGGCTCAAACACCAAGACCCCGCACCCTCCACACCAACCCCCACCCAAAACCCTTTCTCCATCAACTTTTAAGGATTCCCACTTGAACAAGGAGCTTGTTTCCGCTAGAATGCTTTAAGGAAAGTTCAATTTAAGGAGCGATGGCCATGAGTAAAGTATTTGTTTTCGATCACCCTCTCATTCAGCATAAATTATCATATATTCGTGATAAAGAAACGGGCACGAAGGAGTTTCGTGAGCTGGTAGAGGAAGTTGCGGCGCTGATGGCTTTTGAGATTACACGTGATTTAACGCTTGAGGAGACAACGGTGGAAACGCCTGTTGGTCCGGCGAAAGCGAATCGTATTGCTGGTAAGAAGCTTGGTGTGGTTCCGATTTTACGTGCGGGGCTTGGAATGACAGACGGAATTTTGCGTATGATTCCTGCTGCTAAGGTAGGTCATGTTGGGTTGTATCGTGATCCAAAGACATTAAAGCCAGTTGAGTATTATGTGAAGCTACCTAAGGATGTTGAGGAGCGTGACTTTATTGTTATCGATCCGATGCTTGCGACAGGTGGTTCTGCAATTGATGCAATCTCAGCGATTAAGAAGCGTGGGGCAACAAGCATTAAGTTAATGTGCCTCGTTGCTGCACCTGAAGGGGTTAAGGCGTTAAATGAAGCGCACCCTGATGTTGATTTGTATTTAGCGGCGATGGATGAAAAATTAGATGATCACGGATATATTGTTCCGGGTCTTGGTGATGCTGGTGACCGACTTTTCGGTACGAAATAAGAATTCAAACTCAAGAGGATTCAGACGCACATGTGGCGTTTGGGTCTTTTTTTGTGCATAAGGAGCGACACTTTCCCTCATACTATTTAGGATACAAAAGGCATGGGAGGTGAGTGTTTGAAGAAGCGTTGTGTATGGCTGCTGCTGATCTTGTGTGGCTTAATGCCGGTGCAGGCGGAGGCAGAAGTGTTGTATCCGAATTTACCTGTGCAAACGTCTGTGGGAGAACGGGCGGAAGAAACGATAGTGATTGTAGCGGCGGAAGAAACGATAGTGATTGTAGCGGCGGAAGATGGCAAATTGGATCAGGTAAAAGCGGAGGTCTCGGCTCAGATTCCAAGTGGTTCAATACGCAAAACCTTTTCTACGCTATATCACGGCTTTTCAATGAGTCTTCCTTCTACAGAGGTTGATCGGGTTAAGTCACTACGTCATGTAGAGCGCGTGGATGAAATAGCGACGTATCATGCGGCGCTTGAGGAAAGTGTTCCGTTTATTGGGGCAGGATCTGTACGCGGGATGCTTGATGCGGAAGGCCACCGGTTAACGGGGGAGGGTGTGAAGGTAGCGGTCATCGATACGGGCATTGATTATACTCACCCTGATCTTATGCGGAATTATAAGGGCGGTTATGATCTCATTGATTCGGACGATGATCCAATGGAGACGCTTGTTTCCCAAGGGCCACCTACGTTACATGGCACTCATGTGGCAGGCATCATTGGTGCAAACGGGCGAGTGCAGGGTGTAGCGCCAGAGGCGGAGATTTATGCGTACCGCGCACTTGGTCCAGGAGGACAAGGGACAACGGAACAGGTCATTGAAGCAATTGAAAAAGCGGTGTCAGATGGGGTGGATGTGTTAAACCTATCCCTTGGGAACACGGTAAATGGACCGGATTGGCCAACCAGTTTGGCTCTTGATAAAGCAGTTGAGGAAGGTGTGGTTGCGGTCACTTCCAGTGGGAATAGTGGACCGGCGATGTGGACGGTTGGATCACCGGGAACAGCTGAGAAGGCGATCTCTGTTGGTGCTTCGGCTCCACCGATGCAAACACCTTATATCACCATTCCAAGTAAGGATAAGGAATTGCCGCTACATGCGCTGAAAGGAACTGAACGCTGGACTTTACGCAGAGACTTTCCATATATAGATGCAGCATTTGGATTAGAGGATGATTATCATGATCTTGATGCGAATGGAAAAGTTGTTCTTGTTAAACGAGGACGCATTTCATTTGAAGATAAGATAAAAGTTGCCAAAGAAGCAGGGGCTATTGGCGTGTTAATTTATAACAACACATCGGGCTCATTTGCGGGAGGGACGGAGAAGCCCCAACAAATTCCTGCAGGGACACTCAGTCAGGAAGATGGAGAATGGCTGTTAGATGAACTTGAATCTACCCATACATCAATGATTCGAACCGTGTACCGAAAAGAACAGGACTTTTTAGCTCCGTTTAGCTCGCGAGGCCCTGTGACGTTTTCGTGGGAAGTGAAGCCGGATCTTGTTGCACCAGGAATGAGCATTGATAGCACAGTTCCTGGAGGATACACGGGTCTTGATGGCACAAGCATGTCTGCGCCTCACGTGGCTGGTGCAGCGGCCCTCCTTGTGCAGGCTCATCCAGACTGGTCACCTGAACAAATTAAAGCAGCATTAATGAACTCCGCAAAGTCTTTAATGAATAAGGAAAATGAGCGTTATGCCCCGCACGAGCAGGGAGCAGGTCGCTTACAGGTTGATAAGGCATTAGCTTTGGATACGCTGGTTTACCCGGGAGCGATTACATTTGGAAAATATTCAAAAACAGATATTCGAGAAAAACGTTCTGTCACGATTACAATTGAAAATCAAAGTGATCAAACAAACACATATCACATTGATCCGCCATTTGTTCTTCTTGATGGAATGGAGTGGCAAGCGCCACCTGCCGTTACGTTAAAACCTAAAGAGAAAGAAAACGTGACGCTGTCGTTGGACTTGATGCCATCTATTTTAGGTGAAGGAATCCATTATGATCAAATTCGAGTCACAGGTGGAAAAGAAGACATTTTTGTTCCATACATTTTATTTATGGAGGAACCGGATTATCCGCGTGTGATGGCATTCCAATTTGCGCACGGAGATAAACCGAATACGTACAGATATGAATACTATTTACCTGGAGGGGCAGAAGAATCAGGCATTGCGCTCTATGATCCCGATACGTTTCAATTTTTATCCTATTTAGAAACACGTGATCATTCAGACCGAGGAATGGTTCAAGGCGAGGTCACCCAAGTAAGCTTACCCCCTGGAACATATAAGGCTCTTGTTTATGCAAAACAAGAGGGGCAACAGGACATTATTGAGTCGATGATTCAAATTGAAGAAGAGAAGGAATAAAAAAGTACTCAAGAGAAAGCGTTTTCTCTTGAGTTTTTTTTGAAAGCAACGTATCCTTAAGAAGTGTCTCTTGGAAAATCTTACAGGCAATATGGCTAAAGTGTGAACAATTGTGAATAACCTTGGGAACCTCTTTCGTTTCAGGGCAAAACACCGTTGACACAAGGGTTTCGCTATTGTACGATAACTAGGGACAAATGATAAGGGTTACATATTAACGTTAGTTTTCTATGTTTTTTTATTGTTTGGAGGCTAACATGCCGAAGCAAAAAACGACGAACCTTTGGAAAACAGCAGGATTAGTTTCAATGATATCCTCGTGTTTGGTTGGAGGAGTAGTTGGTGGCTTATTTTTTGGCTTGTGGCTTGACCGTAAGTTAGGAACGATGCCATTATTTCTAATCATCTTTCTGTTTATTGGACTCTTAACAGGCTGTTACGGAATGTATAAGGTGATTCAGCCATTTTTAGGAGACGGTGATGATGACAGGTGAACTCGAAACAAATATGAAAAGATATGCGACGATACTTGGAGTATGCGCCGCTATTTGCATGACGGGATATTTTGCTACCTCGTTTCGTATCTTGTTTCTAAGTATTCTCGCTGGGTTAGCTGCAGGACTTATGAATCTTGTATTGAACTTCATTGATGCAAAAATCATAGGACATGTTGCTTTAAAAAAGAATCGGATCATGTCATTACTCATTGGGGTAAACGTCATTTTGCGAATCCTTATTCCGGTGGCTGTTGTGTACTTAGCACTTATTCTTCCACAATGGTTAGATGTCAGGTTTGTTTTGGTGGGCTTTTCATCCGTATACGCTATGCTATTCATTGACAGCGTACGAAAATTTTTTTCTAAAGAGAGGTGATGGTGTGTGGAGCATGTAATGGCCAAATGGGAAATATATGGACTTACTTTCCATGCCTCAACGATACTCATGTCGTTTGTCGCAAGTTTAATTATATTTCTACTCTTCTTTATTGGCACACGCAATTTATCTGTTCGTCCTGGGAAGCTTCAAAACTTCTTAGAATGGTCAGTAGACTTTTGTCGAAACATTATAAAAGCGAATATGAGTTGGGACGTAGGCGGCCGTTTTATTGCATTGGCTGTAACACTACTATTCTACGTATTTGTTAGTAATATGCTAGGGATTCCTTTTGAGATTTACAACAAGGAAACGCATGAGGTTTGGTGGAAATCTCCAACATCCGATCCGGCATTAGCTCTTTCTCTTTCTGTTTTTGTCGTATTGCTAACACATGTTTATGGCATACGTATAAATGGATTGAATGGATACTTAAAAGGTTACGTAACACCTGTTTGGGTGCTGCTACCATTTAAGATCATTGAGGAAATTGCTAACATGCTAACGCTTGGTATGCGTCTATTTGGTAACATCTACGCAAAAGAGATTCTAATGATTCTCATCGTTACATTTGGTGTTTCCGGTTTTGGTATTGAGGGAGCAGGTCCGTTAATGTATGTTTTATCTGCAGTAACTTCCCTAGTTCCGTTAATCATTTGGCAAGCATTCAGTATTTTCATTGGTAGTTTACAAGCATACATTTTTGTCATGCTAGCAATGGTGTACATGTCTCATAAAGTCGAGGCACATTAATTTATTAACACCGTCCAATCTTTGGACAAACTATATAATAAAAAACTATTTTACTAGGAGGAACATGAATTATGTTATTTTTAGGTATTGCTCTTGCAGCTGGTTTCGCCGCTATTGGTGGTGCGATCGCGGTTGCTATCATCGTTAAAGCAACTCTTGAAGGTGTTACTCGTCAACCAGAACTTAAGTCAACCCTTCAAACACTTATGTTTATTGGTGTACCATTGGCTGAGGCTGTGCCGATCATTGCGATTGTTATCTCAATCCTAATGCTTTTCGGAATCGGTGGTTAATTAGTACGATCGTATAATAATGGCGACTGTGTTCATTTTTTGAACCTTCGCCATTCCTTATGTATAGCGACGAAAGGAGTACACAATCATGGGATTTGAAATACCATGGGGTTCAATTGTTGTTCAATTACTTGGTTTTGTTATTCTACTTGGTTTATTGAGCAAATTTGCTCTTAGACCTCTACTAGGCATCATGGAGCAACGTGAGAAGCTAGTTAACGACCAAATTGATTCAGCAGAACGCAATCGTAAAGATGCGGAAGAACTTCTTAACCAGCAGCGTGAAGAATTAAACAAAGCGAAAAAAGAAGCGCAAGGAATCATTGAAAATGCAAAAAAATTAGGCGAGCAGCAGGGGCTGGACATTGTCAAAGCCTCGAAAGAAGAAGCTCAGCGTATGAAAAATACAGCTATTGCTGAAATCCAAAATGAGAAAGACCAAGCTGTTGTGGCTCTTCGCGAACAGGTCGCGTCTTTATCAGTCTTAATTGCCCAGAAGGTTATTGAGAAAGAATTGGATGAAAAGGCTCAAGAACAGTTGATTCAAGACTATCTTAAACAAGCGGGCGAAGAGCTATGAGCAACCAAGCGGTAGCAAATCGTTACGCGGTTGCTCTTTTTCAATTGGCTCAGTCAAAAGGTACACTTGAACAAACGGGCGAAGAGCTAGAGATCATCCAATCCGTTTTACAAGGTACGCCTGAGCTTGAAAAGACCATTCAACACCCTAAGGTAACACTCGTAGCAAAGCAGAATGTTATTCGTAACAGCTTTGCAGGTAAGGTGAGCCAAGATGTATTAAATACATTGCTTCTTTTACTGGAGCGTCAACGCTTTACGATTGTCCCTGAATTATCTAAAGCCTATAAGCAATTACATCATGATTTGTTAAACATCGCAGAAGCGACTGTATACTCTGCGAAGCCTTTAACAGATGAAGAATTAAAGCAAGTTGAGATTATCTTTGCTCCAAAAGCAGAGAAAAGCCGTCTCATCGCAACAAATAAAGTAGACACAGAGCTGATTGGTGGACTTAGAGTCCGCATCGGCGATCGCATATATGACGGTAGCATTAAAGGTCAATTAAACCGTCTAGAACGAAACCTGTTAACAGGAAATCGGTAGCAAATAGTGAGGGGTGAATCAAAATGAGCAGCATTAAAGCTGAAGAAATTAGCTCGCTGATTAAGCAGCAAATTGAGAACTATGAAGCAAATGTTGAAGTTCAAGACGTAGGAACAGTTATCCGCGTTGGGGATGGAATTGCGTTCGCTCATGGTCTTGAGAATGTAATGGCTGGTGAATTACTAGAGTTCTCAAATGGCGTGATGGGTATGGCTCAGAACCTGGAAGAGAACACGATTGGTATCATCATTCTTGGCCCTTACCTTGGTATTCGTGAAGGTGACGAGGTTAAGCGTACTGGTCGTATCATGGAGGTTCCAGTTGGAGAAGAGCTTCTTGGACGTGTTGTTAACTCACTTGGACAACCAATTGATGGACTTGGTCCAATCAACACAACGAAGAGTCGTCCAATTGAAGGAAGTGCACCTGGTGTAATGGATCGTAAGTCTGTACACGAGCCACTTCAAACAGGAATTAAGTCAATTGATTCCATGATTCCAATTGGTCGTGGTCAGCGTGAGTTAATCATTGGTGACCGTCAAACAGGAAAAACATCAATTGCGATTGATACAATCCTGAACCAAAAAGACCAAGACATGATCTGCGTATATGTTGCGATCGGTCAAAAAGAATCAACCGTTTCAAACGTTGTAGAAACACTTCGCCAACGTGGTGCGCTTGATTACACAATCGTTGTATCTGCTGGTGCATCTGATCCGGCACCAATGCTTTTCCTTTCTCCATACACTGGAGTAACAATGGCAGAGGAGTTCATGTATAACGGCAAGCACGTACTTGTGATCTATGATGATCTTTCAAAACAAGCTGCTGCTTACCGTGAAATGTCCCTATTGCTACGTCGTCCTCCAGGTCGTGAGGCATTCCCAGGGGATGTATTCTACCTTCACTCTCGCTTACTTGAGCGTGCAGCGAAGCTAAGTGACGATAAAGGCGCTGGTTCAATCACAGCTCTACCATTTATCGAGACACAAGCTGGTGATGTATCAGCATACATTCCAACAAACGTAATCTCAATCACAGACGGACAGGTCTTCTTACAATCAGACCTATTCTACTCTGGTGTACGTCCAGCCGTTAACCCGGGTATCTCTGTATCCCGTGTAGGTGGATCAGCTCAAATTAAAGCGATGAAAAAGGTAGCAGGTACACTGCGTCTTGATCTTGCTTCATACCGTGAGCTAGAGGCCTTCTCTCAATTTGGATCAGACCTTGATGCTGCAACACAGGCGAAGCTGAACCGTGGGGTACGTACAGTTGAGATCTTAAAGCAGGACCTAAACAAACCAGTTCCAGTTGAAAAGCAAGTAGCTATTCTCTTCTCGCTTGTTAATGGATACTTAGATGATATTCCAGTTAAAGATGTTCTTCGTTTTGAAGCAGAACTATTTACATTCTTTGACCACAACAAAAAAGACTTGCTTGACCATATTCGTACAACAGGTAATCTACCTGATGACGGCGAATTTAGAGCAGCAATTCAAGAGTTCAAAAAAGGATTTAACGTATCTGATAGCTAAGGCGATCCAGACCCAAGTTTTGAATAAAGGTGGTGAAATGAATGGCTTCATTGCGTGATATTAAAAACCGGATTACGTCCACTAAGAAAACGAAACAAATCACACGGGCGATGCAAATGGTTGCAGCTTCTAAGCTAAACCGTGCACAGGAAAAGGCACAGTCCTTTGACCCGTACGTGAAAAAGATTCGTGAAGTGGTTTCAAGTATGGCTGCAAGTGGCTCTGATGCGACACATCCATTACTTGAACAACGTCCGGTAAAGAAAACAGGTTACATCGTTATCACATCTGACACGGGACTTGCCGGCGGATATAACAGTAATCTGGTTCGTAGATTAACAAAAACCCTTAACGAGCGACATAACTCTACGGATGAGTATGCATTGATCGTCATTGGACGAATTGGCCGTGACCTTTTAAAAGGACGTGGACTTCCAATTATCCAAGAAATGATTCAAGTAGCAGACCAACCGGAGTTCAGTGATATTAAGAACCTAACAAGTACGACAGTTGAAATGTTTGCTGATCAGGTCTTTGATGAGTTATACATTTGGCATAACCACTTCGTGAACCCGATTTCTCAAATCCCAACAGAAAGCAAAGTATTGCCGCTTGCGGGTATTGAGGATGAACAATCAGGCGCGGGTGCGTCGTACATTTATGAGCCGAATGAACAAGCCATTCTTGACCAATTGCTACCTCAATATGCAGAGAGCCTGATTTTCGGAGCACTGCTTGATGGTAAGGCCAGTGAATTTGGCGCAAGAATGACAGCGATGAGTGCTGCAACGGATAATGCAAACTCTATGATTGATGACTTAACACTTTCCTATAACCGTGCACGTCAGGCGGCTATTACGCAGGAAATCACAGAAATTGTCGGTGGAGCAGCCGCTCTCGAGTAGTAGGAAGCCGATCTAAATAGGAGGGAAAAAGATGAGCACAGGGCGTATTATTCAAATTACAGGACCTGTTGTTGACGTTCAATTTGTCGATGGCAACCTTCCTTTAATTAACAATGCCTTAACGATAAATCAGCAAGGTGGCGCATCAGGTGCGGTTGAAGTTTCCGTAACCTTAGAAGTTGCCCTACACCTTGGTAACAATACGGTTCGTACGATTGCAATGAGCTCAACAGACGGTCTTGTTCGTGGAACAGCCGTTGTTGACACAGGTGCACCAATCTCTGTACCAGTTGGAGAAGCGACTCTTGGTCGTGTATTCAACGTACTAGGTGACGAGATTGACCTTAAGTTCAAAGACCCAGTAGAAAGTGGCGTTCGTCGTGACCCAATTCACCGCGAAGCACCTGCTTTTGATGAGTTAACAACAGCTACTGAAATCCTTGAAACAGGAATTAAAGTAGTAGACTTACTTGCTCCTTATACTAAGGGTGGTAAGGTTGGACTATTTGGTGGAGCGGGAGTAGGTAAAACCGTTCTGATTCAGGAGCTTATCAACAACGTGGCTCAAGAGCACGGCGGGATCTCTGTATTCGCCGGTGTAGGAGAGCGTACTCGTGAAGGAAATGACTTGTATCATGAGATGACAGATGCCGGCGTTATCAAGAAAACAGCGATGGTATTCGGTCAAATGAACGAGCCACCTGGTGCCCGTATGCGTGTAGCACTAAGTGGATTAACAATGGCAGAGTACTTCCGTGATGAGCAAGGCGCAGACGTACTACTTTTCATTGATAACATCTTCCGTTTCACACAAGCAGGTTCAGAGGTTTCTGCCCTACTTGGACGTCTTCCATCTGCCGTTGGTTACCAGCCGACACTAGCAACAGAGATGGGTCAATTACAAGAGCGTATTACAAGTACGAAAAAAGGATCTGTTACATCGATCCAAGCGATTTTCGTACCAGCCGATGACTACACGGATCCGGCACCAGCAACAGCGTTCGCTCACTTGGATGCAACAACAAACCTTGAGCGTAAGCTAACTGAAATGGGTATCTACCCAGCTGTGGATCCATTAGCATCAACATCTCGCGCGCTTTCTCCAGAAGTTGTAGGAGAAGAGCATTACTCTGTCGCTCGTCGCGTTCAGCAGACACTTCAGAAGTACCGTGAGCTTCAAGATATTATCGCGATCCTAGGAATGGAAGAGCTATCTGAGGATGACAAGCTTGTCGTTGCACGTGCGCGTCGTATCCAATTCTTCCTAAGCCAAAACTTCCACGTAGCGGAGCAGTTCACTGGCCAAAAAGGTTCGTATGTACCACTTAAAGAAACAATCAAAGGATTCAGCGAAATCCTTGATGGAAAATACGATGATCTGCCAGAAGACGCATTCCGTCTAGTTGGCCGCATTGAAGAAGTGGTTGAAAAAGCAGGCCAAATGGCGTAATGCCACGACCTGCTGAAAAGGAGGGGATTTAATGCCAACTGTTCAAGCCAGCGTCGTCACACCCGACGGCACTGTATACGAAGGTGACGTCGACATGGTGGTTGTTCGAACTGTTGAAGGTGAACTTGGTATCTTACCAAACCATATCCCGCTCGTTTCGCCACTTGCCATCGGCGTAGCCCGAATGAAAAAAGGCTCATCCGAAGACAGAATCGCGGTCAGCGGCGGATTCGTAGAAGTACGACCGGATAAGGTTACCATTTTAGCAGAAGCATCCGAACGACCGTCTGATATCGACGTCGACCGCGCCCAACAAGCCAAAGAACGCGCCGAAAAACGAGTAAACGCCGGAAGCCAGGACGGCATCAACACCGTCCGCGCCAAAGCCGCCCTCGAACGTGCCACAAACCGCTTGAAGGTCGCTGGGAAATAAGGAATGTAGAATAAGGAAACCGCCCTCCATGAGGGCGGTTTTTTTGTGTGTGGAGGGATTTGGACAAGTGCATGGAGCGCGGATTGATGCGATGGAGGAGAGATTGATGTGATAGGGGCGCGGATTGATGCGATGGAGGAGAGATTGATGTGATAAGAGCGTGGATCGATGCGATGGAGGAGAGATTGATGTGATAGGGGCGCGGATTGATGCGATGGAGGAGAGATTGATGTGATAGGGGCGCGGATTGATGCGATGGAGGAGAGATTGATGTGATAAGGGCGCGGATTGATGCGATGGAGGAGAGATTGATGTGATAGGAGCGCGGATCCATGGGATGGAGGAGAGGTCGATGTGATAGGGGCGCGAATTGATGCGATGGGGGAGAGATTGATGTGATAGGAGCGTGGATCGATGCGATGGAGGAGAGATTGATGTGATAGAAGCGTGGATTGATGCGATGGAGGAGAGATTGATGTGATGGGGGCGCAGATCCATGGGATAGAGGAGAAATTGATGTGATAGAAGCGCGAATCGATGCAATGGAGGAGAGATTGATGTGATGGGGGCGCAGATCCATGGGATAGAGGAGAAATTGATGTGATAGGCACCTAAATAAACGAGATCACTCCCCCTACCCGTAAATCTCCTTGCAATAGAATCTGACGTTCCTCCCACGCTTCTGCTACATATTAAATACCCCCACTCTCAACACATTTCACTTTAATCTAAGTGGAATAGTGAGATGGTAGTAACAATGCTTATTTTTATGTGTTCGTTTCACATCAAGTTTTCTTAATAATTGATAGGCAACGGCATTCGAATCAATCTGCAAGTAGTCCCGTAATTCTTGATTAGATATAGTTGGTTTGATCAGAAGGTAGTATTCTTCTAACGCTTGTACATAGGCTGTTTTAGAATTTTGATTACAGTGTTTACACGTCCAACGCCCACTTTTGGAATGTCGAATCATGTGTGGCTTGTTACATTGAGAACAGAACACGCCTTTGATAAGACTCTGCGAGTTGAGGTTGTACGATTCAAGGATGGGAGAATAAAGCGGGGTATGTGATTGGATTAACTTTTCGGACAATTTTCTTGAGATAGAAGGGAGCATTTGTTTTCTCCCATTAAGACTGAACTTCTTAAAAATCTTCTCCAGTCTTGGCACAATACCCTCTGCATGAATGACTCTATTTAATGAATGTTTACCTTCCTCAGTTGCATGAATGATCGTTGATGGATGAGCAAATACAAGAACTGATTCAGTGGGGAGTAGAGGAAATCCGTGAGTTAGCATCCAATCAGAAAGCTGTTGAGTTTGACGACGAATTTGATTCAAGGGGTTGGGTAAAATGGTATCCTCCCCTCTCCACGTGCGCATCATCTGACCCACCTCATCGAGAAACTGAAACCTCCCAACCATATTCTTCACCTCAACGATTATAAGAACATGCGGCGTCAAGACTAGGCAATCCATTTGAAAATAGTAGCCATTTTCTCCTCGTAACCGTAAGTCGTGTAAGATCTGATACTCGTCCCCTTTTAAAAAGCTCAGATGGTAATCAAGGTTTTGCTCGCCGCGGTATCCAGCCTCGTACAACTGTAGTTCTTCATTCAGTTTTGCGGGCAAGGTTTTTATTCGTCTCTCAAGGGCTCTCAGTTGCTGAAGCTTCCATGGAATAACTCGTTTTTTTAAGGTCATACTAAGATCACCTCCTTACGACCTATACATAAGCATTCTTTAAATGAACCGGTTCTTCCTCTTTTCTTTAAATAAAAGGATTCAAAATATTCATTCGGGGTAAGTATGATACGATGGTTTCTTATTACGAAAATCAACTGGAGGAAATTCATGAGTCGCAGAGATTGGAGTAAGATCAAAGAGATGTTAAATTGGCCAGTCTTCCTTATTAGTGGAGGAATACTGATTGCCTTTGTTTTATTCTCTTTATTTAATGTTGGGTGGACCTCAACATATGTCGATGCAGGGTTTGATTTAGCCATTCGATATTTTGGTCCGTATTGGCAGGTTTTATTAATCGTTACGTTTTTAGTAGGGGCGTATATTGCTTTCTCTTCAAGCGGAAATGTAGTACTCGGGAATTTAAAGAAGCCTGAGATGAGTTTCTTTAAGTATTTGGCTATTATTGTGACTACTGGTCTTGGAGCCGGTGGAGTGTTCTGGGCGGCAGCTGAGCCGATGTACTATTTCATCGATATGCCACCCGTATTTCAAGGGATTTCAAGTGGGACAGAAGAGGCCGTAGCCCCGGCGCTCGCACAAAGCTTTTTGTCCTGGGGTTTCACAGCTTGGTCGGTCTATGGAGCGATCAGTTGTATTGTTATTATGTATGCTCACAATCATCGGGGAATGCCACTTAAACCTCGAACATTGCTTTATCCGATATTCGGGGAAAAAATAAAGGATAGTGTGTGGGGAACCGTTGCGGATGTTGTTTGTATTATCGGTGCGGCAGCCGGTACGATTGGTCCGATCGGATTTCTTGGACTGCAAGTGAGTTACGGGGTCAATGTGTTATTTGGTTGGCCAAACACATTTTTAACACAAGTCATCATCATTGTGGTATTAAGTTCAGTAGTTCTGCTTTCTACAATCACTGGTATTGATAAAGGAATCCAAATACTTAGTAGCCTTAACGTTAGAGCTGCCATTGTTATTGCAGTGATGTTACTACTATTCGGTCCAGGTGGATTTATAGTGGATTCATTTATCTCATCGACTGGATTCTATTTAAACGAATTCATTACGATGAGCACGTTTAGAGGGGATAACGCGTGGTTAGGCTCGTGGACCTTATTCTTCTTCGGCTGGTTTATTGGCTTCGGTCCGCTCGTCGCATTACTCATTGCGCGTGTATCTCGTGGCCGTACCATTCGAGAGATCTTTCTCGTTGTGGCGGTATTGACACCAATCATTACCAATCTATGGTTTACAGTGCTTGGAGGAAGCGGAATTCATTATGAGCTGATGAACGCAGGTAGTATTAGTGAGCCCCTTTTTGAAAATGGACTTCCAGCCGCGATCATTGCTATAGCTCATCAAATGCCACTTGGCTCAATTATGCCATTTGTCTTTTTACTACTCACCACATTATTTGTTGTAACAACTGTAGACTCTATGTCGTATTCCTTATCAATGAGTGTAACAGGTGTTGGCAATCCACCAAAAGCTGTTCGCGTATTTTGGGCCGTTATTATGGCGGTCATTGCCATTATCTTAATTAACATTGGCGGAGGAGGAATTGGCGCCTTACAATCATTTGTTGTGATTGCAGCCGTTCCTGTTTCAATCCTGATGCTACCACTGATTTGGCATGCGCCGAGAGTAGCTAGAATTCTTGCAAAAGAACAAGGCTTTCTAAAAAAATAGACGAAAAAGACGATGTGTATAATATGCACTCGTCTTTTTTGAATTTTAAGATTACATTCAGGGACTTTTGGGTACACAGTAAGAGGGCACAAAGTCGCGCTTTACAAGATATAAGCAGACTATGTCTGAATTTGTCAACTTTTAAACATTTTTTTAGAATTCAACAAAGAATTGATGTAGCTTTTTCTAAGGAATTCCGTTATAGTTGAGTGTGGATTGTTTCATCATATAATCCATTTATGAACACTCTCTTTAACATGTACGGCAAATAATCTTACAGCGATTTGATCTGTAAGAAAAGGAGTTTTTAAAGGTGACTGATGGTTTTGGGCAGGACGCATTGATTCAGATTGTTGTGAATCTTTTGTTCCTGGGGCTATCCTGGTGGGCATTGCAAAGCTTTCGGTTTGATCTGTTTGTAAGGGAACCAAAAGGACCCCAAGCAATCATGCTCAGACTACTTACAGCCCTGGCACTTGCATACCTAGTAAGCCGCTTTTTTCTTGATTACCTTCAAGCATCCAGATTGCTCCAATATTTGTGGTAATGCTGTCGAAAGGTGACTCTAACTTCCATGTATGCTTAGCCTTGTATCGGTCAAACTGTTAGTAATAACAGTTTAAAGAAAAAGGGGCGGTTTTTCATGGGATGGATGAAAGGTCTGTTGAGCTTACTTATTATGTCTACTGCAGTGGTGTTTTATACAAAGTCGGACAATATGCAAGCTGAACGGGACATTCAACCAATCGAAACGCTCACAGAACTAGTTGAATACGATGAATTAGCTCTTAAAGAATGGCAGGTGCTTGCAAGGGACGTCCTAGGAACAATAGAATCAGAAAACATGTTCCAAGAACACGTACATAAGCTTCGTGATCAGCTTGAGGGCTGGAGTCAAACGTATTTTGATACTAGCGCAACAGAATGGACAGCTGAATTTCAATTGACTTCTGAAGGTGGAGTGACGGAATCCATACGTCTAATGGCGTACCCGGAAAACGGAACTCACACGCTTGCTTCTACGTACAAATTGGTCGGAACGAGTGCGTCTGATTGGGGTAGATACAAGTTGGAGGAGCAATTACAAGATCGCTTGCTGCTATTTTCAATGGACACGGCATCGCTTTTTACACAAGTACAAGGCACTCAGGATGCCCTTACTAACAACAATGATTCTCTATTGGATCAAGCTCATCTGTACATGGATAAACTTGATGCAAACGAGGTAGAAGCACTAACAGAAGAAACGTTTGTCTCGGTATCCGCATATACTACTGTGTGGAAGCACCAACTGAATACAGGGGACCAAACGATGAATGTCCAGATTGCTCTAAGAAGCGATGAAGCTTTGGGCGAAGGGACAACTGTGACAATAGGAACGCCTATTATTACGACTGAATATTGATGATATAGAAGAGACAAAAACTTGACGCGGAGGGGACTATGTTGGAAAAAATTATTGTCCGAGGTGGCAACAAGCTACACGGATCCGTCAAGGTAGAGGGCGCAAAGAACGCTGTATTACCTGTGATCGCTGCATCTATTTTAGCTGAAGAGGGCACAAGTGTGATTCATGAAGTGCCAGCACTAGCTGATGTATATACAATGAAAGAAGTATTAAAGAATTTAAACGCTGAAGTGACGTATGAGAATGGACAGTTTATCGTTGATGCAACAAAAGAACTCGCAACAGAAGCACCTTTTGAGTATGTTCGCAAAATGAGAGCATCATTCCTTGTAATGGGACCTCTTTTAGCGCGCGTTGGAAAAGCACGTATTGCTCTTCCAGGTGGTTGTGCGATTGGATCAAGACCAATTGATCAACATCTAAAAGGCTTTGAAGCAATGGGCGCAACGGTAGAAATCGGTAATGGATTTATTGAAGCAAGCATTGATGGCCGCTTACAGGGAGCTAAGATTTATCTTGATTTCCCGAGTGTAGGTGCCACTGAAAACATCATCATGGCTGCTGTACTAGCCGAAGGAACAACGATTCTTGAGAACGTAGCAGAAGAGCCTGAAATTGTTTGTCTTGCTAATTACCTTAATGCGATGGGTGCAAAGGTTCGTGGAGCTGGCACTGGAGTCATTCGTATTGATGGAGTAGACAAATTAACGGCCGCTGATCATACAGTGATTCCTGACCGTATTGAAGCAGGAACATTCATGGTTGCTGCAGCGATCACTCAAGGCGATGTAATCGTTGAAGGTGCTGTAGCAGAGCATTTACGTCCACTTATTGCAAAGATGGAAGAAATGGGCGTAGAGATTACAGAAGTAGAAAATGGACTACGTATTGTAGGACCTGAAAAGCTTAAAGCAGTAGATCTTAAAACAATGCCTCATCCTGGTTTCCCGACAGACATGCAAGCACAAATGATGGCTCTTCTTTTACAAGCAGAGGGTACAAGTGTCATTACTGAAACGGTATTCGAAAACCGTTTTATGCATGTTGAGGAATTCCGTCGTATGAACAGTAACATTAAGATCGAAGGACGCTCCGCTATTATCTCTGGACCAAACAATTTGCAAGGTGCTGAAGTTGCATCAACCGACTTACGTGCGGGTGCTGCGCTTGTTATTGCAGGATTGGTCTCAGAAGGAGTTACTCGAGTAACGGAACTTAAACATATTGACCGTGGATACGTGGACCTTGCAGGTAAGTTAGCTGCACTAGGTGGAGACGTTGAGCGAGTGGAAGAAGTGCAGGAAGTTGTCGAAGAAGAAGCAGTTGCACTTGAACAAACAGCATCATTAACACTTAATACGTCTACAAACTAGGTTATTGCCTAGGAAATGATACCAAACGACAGCATTTTATAGGGAATAGAGACATTCATTTCGGTGAATGTCTCTATTCTTTTCGTTCTACTTGTCTTTTAAACAACATACCTTTAAGAGTAGCGTTAGTTTAATGGCAATGGAGGGATGCGTTTGAAACGGTTTGCTTGGTCGTTTATCATTTTATTTGTCGCTGTATTGATAATCCCTTCTGTAATGGTAGCGTTTTTCTCAGGAGATGAGCCATCAATCAGCGCAGCAACAAAAGAAATAAAGGCATCGGGGGACGAAGCCGTGGATAAAGAAGCGGATGAAGTTGCTTCTACCATTGAAGTCGCAGTATTTCGAAGTAAGAAGAACGTGGTCGAGCAATTACCTTTAGAAGAATACGTCGCAGGAGTCGTATCATCCGAAATGTCACCATCTTTTGAGATGGAAGCGTTAAAAGCTCAGGCGCTTGCAGCAAGGACATATATTCTTAAACAAATTTTGAGTGGTGGAAGTGCAAAAGTCCCAGAGGGAGCAATTGTAACAGACACCATCACACATCAGGTGTATCAAGACCAAGACGAACTTCGTGAGAAATGGGGACAAGACTTCGAAACCTATAACAACCGAATCAAACAAGCAGTAAACGAGACGGCTGGAGAAATATTGACGTACGAAGACGAACCCATTTCCGCACAGTTTTTCTCAACGAGTAATGGATACACGGAGAACTCAGAGGACTATTATGAAAATGCATTTCCTTATCTACGAAGTGTAGAAAGCCCTTGGGACCAGGACTCCCCACGTTTTACAGCCAAAAAGGAAATAACGGACGCTGAATTTCAGCAAAAGTTAGAGGTCAGTCTGCCATCGGACGGCACCATTGCCCCAGTCACAGAACGAACAAACGGTGGAAGAGTGGCATCCGTGACAGTTGGCGATCAAACGCTCACTGGACGTGTTGTCCGTGAAGCACTTGGCCTCGACTCTTCTGACTTCACCTGGACACGCGCAAATGGAGTGGTCACCATTGAGACAAAAGGATGGGGACACGGCGTTGGAATGAGCCAATATGGCGCAGATGGTATGGCGAAGGACGGAAAAACCTACGATAAGATCGTTGAGCATTACTATCAAGGCATCGAAATCGCTGGAATCAATCATTTTGCAGAAAAAGTAACAGCCCGTTTAAAGTAATCCACAGGATAAAGTCTGGTTACTTAAGAGTTTTAAGTATCCGGGCTTTCTTTTCTGTGGATAAAGCTGCTAAAATGGGGAAAAGTCTGTGGATCTGTGAATAAGTCTGTTGATTACTAGATGGAGAAATAGCCCTGCTACGAAAAGAATCTCAAAAATTTTTTCACACCATGTATATATTTCTAGCAATCTGTTCAGAATGGTTGCTGAGGTGATGAGAAATGAAAGAAGATAACAATCGATCTTCTAATAACGAAAGCAAGTGGTCAAATGCACAACGAATCTTACGTAAACGCTGGGTTTTGCCAGCAGTCTATCTAGTAGCAGCAGCAGGTATTCTTAGCTCCGTCTTTTACTTCCAAGGTCAAAACTTAGGAACACCACTAGAGCAAGAGGGTACTGAAGAACCAACAAATGACGATTTTCAATTAGGCTTTGATCCACGTGATGAAGAAGCAGTTCCAGTTCAGTCATCAACAGAAGTCGTTGCACTACCAACTCTTGATGATTCAAAAGCAGAACTCATTGGTCACTTTTACGATGAATCTGCATCAGCAGAAGAGCAACAAGCATCTCTTGTGTACTACAGCAACACGTACCGCATGAACAAAGGGGTAGACTTTGGCGCAACATCTGAAGAAGGCTTTGATGTCATCGCATCCCTAAGTGGTAAAGTAACAAAAGCTGCACAGGATTCTACTCTTGGAAATGTCGTTGAAGTTACACACGATGATGGCTTCAAAACGCATTACAGCAGCTTAGCAACCCTTTCAGTTGAAGAAGGCGACACTGTTAACCAAGGCGATAAGCTAGGTGCAGCAGGTCGTAACGTTTATAACGAGCAAGCCGGCGTACACGTTCACTTTGAAATCCGTGACAGCGAAGGCGAAGCATTGAACCCAGAAGACTTCTTCGGTGAAAAGCTTGAGCAAGCAAAAGACTCAGAAGATGCCGAAGCAGAAGCTGAAAAAGAAACACCAGCACCTGAACAAGGTAAAGACGAAGACAGTGATAAAGAAAACGCTGATAAAGAAGATGACAAAGAAGACGCTGACAAGTCTAAAGACTCAGATGATAACGCAACGGATCATGACCAATCAGGCCTTGTACCAAGCGAATCTTCTAATACGTAAATCTCCCATAAATACCACTGTAATCCATAAGGGTTGCGGTGGTTTTTTTATGGAATGCTCAGTGGATACATTAATTCATAGCGCCTCGCGCGAAATGCTCCAACACGATGGAGGGAGAGCTTATTCACGAGATCATACGCCTGTTGCCGGTTTGCCGTCTGCAAAAATGTATGAATTTCACTTGTCGATACCCGGTGATTTAATAGAAGGAAATAATCTTCAAGAGCAGAAAGATGCGCATGCTTAGACGCAATCATACAATCCGGACAGAACCATTTCCCAACCACCACCCCTCGCGTAAGGGTCGGCCGCTGACATGATGGGCAATAAACCCCTGAAATAATAGTTCTAGCTGGAATTCGATAATCGTGAAGAACATCAGAACAAGCGGGTGGAACATGCTTGTGGACAAGCTGTTGAATAAGCTTATTGAGGCCACTGTCAGTCAGATAGTCTTTCGAATACGTAGATTGTAGACTCTCAAGCTTTGAAAGAAGCGCTGGAGCTGTAACAACTTGCTTAAGCAGTTGCACATTGTTTGGAGTGGAGACAATTTTCGTAGAAGGATCACTAAACACAACAAGCTTTGCAATTGGTAGAAGCGGCCAATTATGCGCAGTCAACCATTCTCGTAGCTGCAGCTTTTGCGCCTGGATTTGTAGAAGAGGATTTGTGAGAATTTCATCGTCATGCGTGGCAGACGTGCGGTAAACCTGATACGTATCCGGATCAAAATAAATTGACCCCGTATAATTCTTAACCTCCAGTATTGCGATAAACGACTTACTAACCAAAAGCGTATCAATCTGAAAATGTGCCCGATTCGTCCCAAGCAACCGAAGATCATGAAGCAAAAACAACTGAGGATCATTCAAAAAACTAAAATAATAATTAAGCGACTGCTCCCCCTGATACCCAACTTTACGTCGAATCAGCTCCTTCTTAATATTAGGCACCTTCTCATGCTGATTCGGAATACGCCGTAAAAGCGCCTCAAGCTGCGCAATCCTCAACGGACGCGTTCGTTCCTTAACAACAATCAAACCATCAGCTCCCTTCGCTATGTACTATTCTTTTTAAGATGATAAATTCCTTTAAAATAAGTGAGAAATTTCGTGGTGTGTGGAAGGAAATGTTAGACGAGACGGATTAGCAAGAAGAACGAGCCAAAAACCAAGAACTTCCATTGACATAAGGAAAAAAATGAACATTTTTTATTTTAGTAAGAACTTCTGTGGAACAGCAAGAAGAATGGCAGAAAGACCAAGAACCCAGGCTCCTTACCAAGAAGAACGCAAAATTCACCAAGAAAAAGCGGGGGTCCAACCAAGAAGAGAGGGCTGATAGCAAGGAGCGTGGGGGAGTTATCAAGAACGACACCTCAATACCAAGGAGAAAATGCTCAGTACCAAGCCCCGAACCACTTAAACCAAGAAGAACGAGCCCAAAACCAAGAACCCCCACTCACATAAGGATAAAAATGAACATTTTTCATTTAAGTAAGAACTTCCGGTGGAACACCAAGAAGAACCGCACCAATACCAAGCCCGTTCCCCTCCACACCAAGTCCGTCCCCCTCCCAACCCCAACCCATTGATCTCCCGGCCATCCTACGTTATAATAGCCTGATATATAAGCCCCCTAGGGTTCCGCTGTTGCCACTTGTGCAACGGGTCTGGTCCGAGAGGGGGCGCGCAGCTTAGGCTGTGACACGGAGGGATAAAAGCCCGGGAGATGATTAGCACACGTTAGATGTGCGGATCTTCCGGGCTTTTTCGTGTGTGGAGAGAGGAGAGAGTAAGATGAGGAATTGGATGTTGTTAATCATCGGAGCCATGTTTGAGGTGGGCTGGGTGATGGGATTAAATAAGGCGTCGTCAGTGCTTGAGTGGGGGCTTACGATTGTTGCGATCGCATGTAGTTTTGTACTGCTGATTCAGGCGACGAAGGTACTTCCGGTGGCGACGGCGTATGCGGTGTTTGTGGGGCTGGGGACGGTTGGCTCTGTTGCGGTGGATACGCTGGTATTTACACAGCCGCTGCCTGCGCTTAAATTATTGTTTATTATCACTCTTTTAATTGGGGTGGTTGGGCTAAAGATGGTGACAAAAGAGGCCGATACAGGGAGTGTGAGCGAATATGGTATGGATTAGTTTGATATTGGCTGGTTTGTGTGAGTTGTTTGGTGTAACGATGATGAACCAGTTAAAGAGTAAGCCAGGCCCGAAGCCGATCATCGGTCTGATACTTGGGTTTGCGGCTAGTTTTGCATTATTGTCTTATGCGATGAATTCGCTCCCGATGGGGACTGTGTATGCGGTCTGGACTGGGATTGGAGCGTTTGGCGGAGCTTTGATCGGAATGTTTTTTTACGGGGAATCTCGTGATTGGAAACGAGTTCTGTTCATAACGGTTATTCTAGTTTCTGTTATAGGTCTGAAGTCTGTAAGCTAAATATGATACACGTCATGCTTCTGTTGTAAGCTCGTACATGTAGAAACCGCGCTCGTCCTTATAATAAGGTGGTATATCTATATCCACTCCCTAATAAACTGTACCAATCACCAACACAGAATTAGGGAGGCGAGTCGTGTGCATGATTACATCAAAGAGCGAACTATCAAGATAGGCAGGTACATTGTTGAGACTCGAAAAACGGTGAGGACGATCGCAAAAGAGTTTGGAGTCTCAAAAAGTACTGTACACAAGGATCTCACGGAGCGTCTGCCCGAAATTAATGCGGAGCTGGCAAATGAGGTGAAAGACATCCTGGAGTATCACAAATCGATTCGCCATTTGCGCGGTGGGGAAGCGACGAAAGTGAAGTATCGGAAGACTGTAGATGTATCGGACCATTTAATTGTAAAATCTCGTCAATAAATTTCCCCAAAATCATCCCTAATCAAACATTATATGATAAAATCTACAATTAGGTATATAGGCCTGTCAATCTGGACTCGAGCACATTTTGAGTACCGCCCCACGACTATGCATGTTTGCAACTTTGTAAGGGTGACTCAGTCGGATGCTGGTAAGAAGAGACGATAGCCTTTAGAAAATTGTAAATGATGACATAATGTTCGAATTATAGGGAGGAACGAATCATGTTTGGTCGAGATATTGGTATTGATTTAGGAACGGCAAACGTACTTATTTTTGTAAAGGGAAGTGGAATTGTCCTTGATGAGCCATCTGTTGTGGCTATGGAAACCTCCTCGAAAAGCGTATTAGCTGTAGGTGAGGAAGCATATCGGATGGTAGGACGTACTCCTGGGAATATTGTGGCGATCCGCCCAATGCAAGACGGTGTCATTGCTGATTTTGATTTAACTGAATCGATGCTGAAGCATTTTCTAGATAAGATTAAAGTAAGAAGCATGTTCTCTAAGCCTCGTATTTTAATCTGTTGCCCAACCAACATTACATCTGTTGAGCAAAAGGCGATCCGACAAGCGGCTGAGCGTAGCGGCGGGAAGGATGTCTATCTGGAAGAAGAGCCTAAGGTCGCAGCAATTGGCGCTGGTATGGATATTTTTCAACCTAGTGGAAACATGGTCATTGATATAGGCGGTGGAACAACGGATGTTGCTGTTCTTTCAATGGGTGATATCGTCACCGCCTCATCTATAAAAGTCGCTGGGGACCGTTTTGATTCTGAAATTTTAACGTACATTAAAAAGCAGTACAAGCTGTTAATAGGTGTGCGTACAGCTGAGAATATTAAGAAAACCGTAGCCACCGTATTCCCAGGCGGACGTCAAGAGGAACTCGAGATTCGCGGGCGTGACCTTGTTAGTGGTCTTCCGAGAACCATTACAGTACGTACGGAAGAGATCCAAGGAGCCCTTACTGAATCAGCTTCTTACATTGTACAAGCTGCAAAAGAAGTACTTGAAAAAACACCACCTGAGTTATCTGCAGATATCATCGATCGCGGTGTTATCTTAACAGGTGGAGGAGCCCTTTTACACGGAATTGATGAACTACTTGCTGAAGAGCTAAAAGTACCAGTTCTTGTGGCGGAAGATCCAATGCATTGCGTAGCAAAGGGTACAGGATTAATTTTAGAGAACCTAGATAAAATGAGTAAGAAACGAGCTCGCGTCTAATCTGAGAGGAGAGTTGTCATGCTACGTGGTTTATACGGAGCAGCAGCCGGAATGCTGACTCAGCAACAACGTCAGGAAATGCTAACAAATAATTTAGCCAATGCCCAAACGCCAGGATACAAAGCAGATCAAGCAAGTATACGCTCGTTTCCGGAGATGCTTTTAGAAGCACGAAATGTCAATTCAGTAACGGGGAGAGGGTACCAGATTGGTTCACTTTCCACGGGTACCTATATGCAGGAGGCGACTCCGAACTTTATTCAGGGGTCTCTTGTGGAAACGGGAAATGGCACGGACTTTGCGTTACTTGATGGCGTGCTTCCAGAGGGTGATGCGGGTGCGCGGCCTATGCTTTTCTTTACGGTGCAAGGGGATGACGGGACACCTCGTTATACGCGTAATGGCCAATTTGCGGTTAGTGATTCTGGACAATTAGTTACAACAGAAGGCTTTCCCGTATTAAACGCAGCAGGACAAACAATTCAGGTGGAGAACGAGGAATTCGTAATGAATGAGCAAGGAGCCATCACAAGCTCTGAGGGTGCGAACCTTGGTCAAATTGGCATTGCCTATGCCGAAGATGCACAAGCCCTTGTAAAAGAAGGAAATGGCCTCTTACGTGCAGATCAAGAGCTGCCAGCGAGTGACTTTGATTTTCAAATTCGCCAACGCTTTGTGGAGCAGTCGAATGTAGACTCTAACCAGACGATGGCGGATATGATGAGCGCGATGCGTACATTTGAAGCCAATCAAAAAGTATTGCAGGCGTACGATCAAAGCTTAGATAAAGCAGTGAATGAAGTAGGCAGAATTGGCTAACACCAAGGCTCATAAAGGAGATTGTTCATGAATATTTCATCCAACATTGCATCAGTCACAATGGGACAGCTTCAAAGCAAGCTTGATACAATTTCAAACAACGTGTCAAATAGCGAAACGACAGGATATAAACGAAGAGATGTCAGCTTTTCTGATTTATTAAACCAGGAATACACGAACCAACCAACGGAGGGCAACCGATTAACCCCTCCTGGCCTACGTGTTGGTTCAGGTGCAAAAATTGCCCAGACCCGTCTATCTAATGACCCAGGCATTGCGATGCAAACTGGACGAATGCTTGATTTTGCGCTTACAAACGGCTATCATTTCTTTCAGGTGGAGAGAA
Organism: Alkalihalobacillus sp. NPDC127517; assembly: GCF_050276055.1. Classification (NCBI taxonomy): domain Bacteria; kingdom Bacillati; phylum Bacillota; class Bacilli; order Caryophanales; family Bacillaceae; genus Alkalihalobacillus; species Alkalihalobacillus sp. NPDC127517. Next base: position 36,891 of record NZ_JBNNQX010000023.1, read on the forward strand.
ATGATAATGGGAATCCCGAAACAAGATTAACCCGCGAAGGAGCTTTCTTTTTAACGGAAAACCCAAACAATGATCAAGAGCTAGTTCTTGCAAACGAAAATGGCTTTTACCTACTGGATAATAACGGTGAGCGAATGACGGCTCCCTACACATTTGAATCGCTACAAATGAATTCAAATGGGCAGCTTGAAGCCATCCTTCAAGACGGGACAACAGCCGCCATTGGAGAAATCGGATTAGTTGAGGTAGAAAAGCCTCAGCTGCTTGAAGCTGCAGGTAATACCGATTTCCTCATGCCTGACGGAGACAACCGAATGCAACTCATTGCAGCCTCGGACCAGCTCATCCAACAAGGAGCCCTTGAAGGATCAAACGTCGACATGGCAAAAGAAATGAGTGACCTGATGCTGACACAGCGTCACTATCAACTAAATGCTCGTTCCCTATCCATCGCTGACGAAATGGCAGGCCTCGTTAACGGTATCCGTCGCTAATTGCAAACGTTGCTCGACTGGAGAGAGATACATGAACAAGAACCAAGAAAAGCCTCAGAAGTCCGAAAAGAAGACAACTGGAGCGCCCAAAAAACAAACCAAAGCCAAAACCATTACACGGGCGGAAATTCGCGAAGCCAAAGCTAAGAAGAAAGCTGAACAAAAAGCTGAGCAGAAGGCCGAAAAACCAACCCGCGTAAAAAAAGGCCGGATCCGCGTCCTGCCCATTTGGCTGCGACTATATATCATCCTCACCCTCATCGGTGCCTCCCTCTTCCTCGGAATGATGGTAGGCTACGGCACCATCGGAGGACAGGACCCCTCCGAAGTATTCAAGCTCGAAACATGGTATCACATCGTCGACTTGATGAAGGGTGTAGAAGACTAACGCGTGCGTTAGTCTTTTTTGGTGTGTGCGCCCAGCATGGGTGATAACTTGGTGGTGAAAGTCCACTACAGGCTTGGCAGTAGGAACTGTTAGCTGACGGCAAGGGTGTCCATCGC
>NZ_JBNNQX010000024.1:0-37888 GCF_050276055.1 Alkalihalobacillus sp. NPDC127517
CGCGGTGAAGACACTGTAGCGGCGCCCTTCCCGCGAAAGGGGCTGAGGCCGTTCCGCGCGGGTGCGAGGGATTCTCCAGTAGCGGATTTGTTGCTGTGTTCTTATTTCATTGATGTTTTATGTTTTGTCTCAACCTCTTACTCCCACCGCACTTACATTTGTTCTAACTTCTCAAGATAAGGGGTTAAATCAACATCCATTTCATCAGCTAATCGTTTACCTAAGTCAGCATCTGCACGGTAGAAGTTACATAGAAGCAGTAGTACTGTTCGTTGTTCAACCGACTGCCAGTCGGCAACAAGGTTTTTCACTAACTGATCTTGCATTTCCTTACTGTGACGGCGATAGACTTGACCTGCTTGACCAAAATGGTTTGTTTTCTCAATGGGTTGTCTGCCTCGTGTCTCCCCTTCGTTCGGCGCCTTGTAATCCATATGAAGCTCATCTTCCTTCGGCTCCGTTTCGTAACGGTTTGGTTCATAGTTTACTGGACTCTTCTGCTGCTTAAACGGCATCGCACCATCTCTTTGGTAGTTGTCGACATTTGCAAACGGACAGTTGATCGGCAACTGTAAGTAATTGGCTCCAATCCGGTAACGTTGTGTATCAGAATAAGAGAATAAACGCCCTTGAAGTAATTTATCTTCGGATGGCTCTATTCCCGGAACCACTACACCTGGATTAAATCCAACAGACTCTGTTTCTGAGAACACATCCTCAGGATTACGGTTTAATGTCATGGTTCCAACATGGTGATATGGAAAATCCTCTTCAAACCAGTCTTTCGTTGCATCAAGCGGATCAAAGTCATAGTTATCCATATCTGCAGGATCTAGGATTTGTACGTAGAAGTCCCACTCAGGATAATCACCATTCTCGATCGCATTGTACAGATCAACGGAAGCATGGTTAAAATCTTTTCCTTGAACCTCGGTTGCCTCTTCTGCGGATAGGTTACGCTGTCCTGCTTTAGGAACCCAGCGAAATTTTACATACACCGTATTTCCATAAGCGTTAATCCACTTAAATGCATGAACACTCGAACCACGCATTTCTCTATAATTAGCTGGGATTCCCTCATCTGTAAATAGGTGCATCATCATGTTTGTTGATTCAGGAGACAATGACATGAAGTCCCAGTATCGATTTGGATCTTGAACATTGGTACGCGGATCTGGCTTAAGTGAGTGAACCATATCCGGAAACTTAATTGCATCGCGGATAAAGAAGACTGGTAGATTGTTTCCGACAAAGTCCCAGTTCCCTTCCTCTGTATAAAACTTCACTGAAAACCCACGTGGATCCCGGAGTGTTTCAGGTGAATGCTGACCGTGAATAACAGTTGAAAAGCGGACAAATACCGGTGTTTCTGTTCCTTCATCTCTTAAAAAGGAAGCTTTTGTATAACGTCTCATACTGTTAGCTACCTTAAATACACCGTGCGCTCCTGCACCACGAGCATGCACTACACGTTCTGGTACACGTTCTCTATCAAAGTGCGCAAGCTTTTCAATTAATTGATAGTCTTCTAGTAGCGTTGGACCTCTTCTGCCCGCTGTACGTGAATTTTGATTATCATAAATCGGTTGTCCTTGATTGGTTGTCAGTTTTTTCACGATAGACCCTCTTTTCATTTCTTTTTAAATAATGATTATTAGATTATAATCATTATAATATAAAATTCTAGTAGAACAGTCAAATGAAAAACTAGATTATTCGTTTAAAACTGTTGAAACGTATTTCCTCTGCTTATTGGGTACGTATCTTCACCGGTTACAAAATTAACAATTCGCTGATTACGCTGGACAGCTAGCTGTAAGTTCGTAGCCCCTGTTCCATGAGCATGCACAACGTTTGATAAAGCAAAAACATGAGCATTTCTAGGTTTCTTAAATACAAGACGACTATCAAGCTCTACTTTAAATTCCTTCTCACTTTCCCACTCAAAGTCATCCTTCATCTGTTCAATCCATTGTGGAATAGCAGGCTTGTAGCCTGTAGCTAAAACTATTTTCTCCGTATGATGAGAGATGGTAGAGTCTTTTTGCCATTGATGGAATGTAAGATCGTACGTCTTTGAATCCACCTGCTTGATATCAGTTAACTCACACATGGCTTGAATATGGGCAGGACGATGAGGGCTCTCAATTGAACGATGGTATAAGAGATCATAGATATTCTTTAGTGTCTTTACTTGGATACCGTTACGAATGCTGCCAAGTAACGGCAGTGCCTCTTTCCTTTTTGAGAAGGGAAGCTCACTGAAATATTCAACATATTCCGGAGAAAACATCTCTATCCCTAGTTTCCCTTCTTCCATCTGAAAGAAACCCGCAGATCGTGTAAACCAACTTAATGAGTAACCAAAACGCTCCTGATCATGAAGCAGATCATAAAAAATCTCTGCTGCACTTTGTCCTGATCCAACGATTGTGATTGAACCTGAGGCTTTAAGGTCCTCACTGTTTTGTATGTACTTGCTCGAATGCACAAAATCTTCAGTTAACAATTCTTTTATTCCACCCGGCACAAGTGGTTCACTGCCTGTTCCCATCACGATATGTCCTGCTGAAAGCATGTATGTCTCATTGGTCTGTAAGTTTTCACAGGAAACAAGGTAGTAGTCTTTTGCCAAATCGTATGTAACATCCTTCACATTTGTTGCAAATTGACAATTTGAAAGCTTTGCTGCGACCCATTGCAAGTACGCATTATACTCTTTCCTTGGAATATCAAAGCGATTAAAGAAATAAAAGGCATACAGTCTTTCTTGCTCATGCAGATAATTTAAAAATGTATACTCACTCTTCGGATTAGCGAAAGTAACTAAATCCGCTAAAAAAGGCACCTGTAAGTCGGTCATATCTAGCAGCATTCCAGGATGCCATTGCATACTTGTATGTTTCTCAAAAAATACACAGTTTAAGTCGGTTCCTTCTTCAAGTAGTGCAGCCAGCCCTAAATTAAAAGGGCCGATACCTACTCCAAGAACATCAACATGTTCCTTTATCTGCAAGGTGATTCCTCCTATTTCATCAGGTTTCGGATCAGTTTGTGCGTAATAGGTCCTTGTTTATAGCGGATTGGTAGATCAAACGAGGTAGACTGCTTCACCATTCCTTTACGATGGGAAAACGTGAGAAAACTATCGTACCCATGATACGCTCCGATACCACTTGGTCCAGCTCCTCCAAACGGAAGATATGGATTGGCTACATGCATGATAGTGTCATTCACACAACCGCCGCCAAATGAAAGCTCATCAACAAATTGAGATTCAACTTCCTTACTTTCTGTAAAGACATAAAGTGCTAGCGGATTTGGTAGCTCCCGAATTCTGGTTTGTGCTTCTACAGTAGAGGAGTACGTAAGAATCGGAAGAACCGGCCCAAAGATTTCATCCTGCATGACATTTGAATTCCAACCTACCCCTGATAAAACAGTTGGTGATAGGGCAAGCTCTTCCCGCTTATACTGTCCACCAACGAGTACATCCCCTTCTTCAATAAACTCAACGAGTCGATCAAAGTGCTTCTCGCTGACAATGCGAGGATATTCTCCTTTTTTCCATGGCTTTTTATATAAAGAGTTAATGTGCTTTTCTAGCTTTTCAAGGAAAACATCCTTTACTGTTTCGTCAACTAACACATAATCTGGCGCGATACAGGTTTGACCGGCATTCAGAAATTTCCCCCAAGCGATTCGTTTGGCAGCAAGATCAAGCTTTGCATCCCGGTGGACGATAGCTGGACTCTTCCCTCCAAGTTCAAGTGTATGGGGAGTTAAATGCTTAGCTGCTGCTTCCATCACAACTTTACCGACCGCTACACTACCTGTGAAGAAAATATAGTCGAATGGTTCCTTTAACAGCTCTGTACTTGCCTCTACTGCACCTTCTACAACAGCAATATAATCTTCATTAAATGTTTCTCCAATGATTTCAGCAATGACAGCAGAAGTATGAGGCGTAAGCTCTGAAGGCTTCACAACCGCACAGTTTCCAGCAGCAATCGCACCAATTAACGGGGCCATTGCGAGTTGGAATGGATAGTTCCACGGAGCAATAATTAACACAGATCCTCTTGGCTCATGAATCACATAGCTTTTCGAGCCAGTATGCGAAGCGGGTGTTTTTACTTTTTGTGGAGTCATCCATTCTTTTAATGAATTTTCTACGAGCGTAATTTCCGCATAAACAAAACCAATTTCTGTTGTAAAAGCCTCTTCCTTTGATTTATTTAAATCTAGTTTCAAGGCGTGTAAGATTCGGTTTTCTTTTTGTTTAATCACATTTCTGAGCTTATCAAGCTGATGTAGTCTGAATTCCTCGGAACGGGTTGTGCCACTATAGAAGTACTGCTTTTGTTTTGTGCGTAGAACGTGATACAAGCGAATTCCTCCCTATTTTCGGCCGTAGTCTGCTTTAATTTCTCCCCAATGCTTTGTTTCCCATTTGAGAATAGGATTCTTATATTGATTTGTGGCAAGCCATTTTTCCGCTCGGTCGATCAACATCCACATTTCCTCTGTCTTTAATGAACGCTCCAAGCTTGAATTGGCTTTCCGGTCCTTCACCCATTTGATCGCTGTTCTTGAATCGGAATAGACCGGGGTTGTTGAATCATTTCGTTCCTTTAAATAAGCAAGTCCATGAACAATGGCTAGAAACTCTCCCATATTGTTAGTTCCAATATGTATTTCTCCATGGGAGAAAAGAATTTCACCTGACTTCGTATCAACGCCTTTATATTCAACTATACCCGGATTTCCCCTTGAACCAACATCTACGGAGATACTTTCCCAGATTATTTTATCTTTACTTACTGGAGCTTCCGTTTTTTTTCTAAAGCTAGTTGTTTTTGTTGATCTAGCTGTTGCTGTGCCAGGCCTTGAACTAAACGCCGCTTCAGCATCTGCTTTTGATGGGAAGGATTTAAATCTTGCACCAGGGAACCCTTTCACTTGAGCCTCACATTCAGCCCAGCTTGTATAGATTCCTGGTTGGATTCCCTTCCACACTACGTAAAACTTACCTTTTGCCAAAATATCCACCTTCTTTGTATGAAATCAGTTAAAAAACCCAATACTAATATTATCTCTAGTGTATACCAAAATGTGATAGGAGGCTGTTCATATGCATAAGCGTGACCCACAAAAAAATAAAGCATTAACAAATAATCAAACGCCTACTGAAACTCTTTTTAATCAAGAGGTGGCAAGTGAGTTAGTTGATAATGGCGGGAACAAATCAAATCATAAACAATCAAAAAAGTCAGGATCAAGCGAATCATAAGGTTCGCTGTCAGATAACTATGAAACCATGAAAGATTGGAGAGAGGTTTATGGAGGTCTTACTCAATCGAAAAGAAGAAAAGAGACAAGCCGGAGAATTAATCTACGCAAAAAATAAACATCTGTATGCCTTATTTGAAGATGAAGACGAACGTTTTTCCTATCTCTTAGTATCATTAACTGAATTTAAAATTGTTCAGTATTATGATGACTTACCAACAAACGATGAAATCACGTTTGATATAGATGATGAAATTGAAAGTGTTCATCACCATTCGCAATCAAAGATCACCTTTGCATAAAAAACGAGGGCGGCCCATGTTGTGGGTTCCACCCTCGAATATCATCTTCATTACTGTGATTGTTCTTGTTCTGCTTCAAGCTCTTGCTCTTCATACCAATCATCTAAAACCTTTGCATCTAAAATACGAGATTGAATGTAAGCAGCTTGTTTTTGTGTAAACAACTCAGTCCATTTATACTCAAAATCTTCGGCTACACGCACAAAGGTTAAAAGCTCCTGCCAAGCAACATATCGCTTATACCAGAAAAACTGTGGTTGCTCTGTCATATAAGGGTAAAGGTCATCAAACTCCGTATGCTTACAGTCAATTGTACGCTCAAATTGAATTTTTGCATGTTCCAATTTTTCTTTGAAGTACGTCTCGTTGTGATTGACTTCCATGTATGTCCCCTCCTAATGATGCAGCAAGTCCTATCTTAGCTACACCTTTTTGCTAGTATATCATGGTTCGATCTTAAGCTAAATGTTCCTGCTTAAAGTATTGAAAAACTTTCACAATTTTATAGAAACTGCGCCCGTTCTTCTTTTGATGGCAGTCTACAGGATTCACTTTTTCCAAAGAACCGATGACGATACCTTGCAACAAGTTGATAACATGCTTTTCTTAAAGGCCGAGGAAGAACATATGCAATCTGACATAATCTCCAGCGAAAAGGCAGGTGCGAAGTAATCTTAAGAACAGCCTGATCATGAGTATAGGCACGATCATCTTCAATTAAAATCATTGAATCTACATACCTGCCAATTGAATACTTTTTCATTAATGTCTGACCAATCTCAGACTGAATCGACGCAAAATAAAAATAGTTATGTTTATCTCGTTTTATGATAAAATCTACACCTTTATTACATAAATTGCATACTCCATCAAACAAAATGATTCCTTTATCCGTTTCCATGTTCATCACCTTCCCATAATGAAATGGCTTACTAATTTTAGTTTAACAGATCATGCTTTTTAACCCAACTACAGAGGATGTTCTTACTGATCAAGACCTATGATAAAATCCTCAACAAATCTCACATTCTTACATAGTAGATAAGCGTTCCGACCCTTTTTTTACGCGTGTTATCTTGTTAAAATGAAGCCTAATGAGTATTTCTATGAAAAGTTGGTGAGTCTATGTTTTCAAATGCAGAGATTGGTATTGATTTAGGAACTGCAAATATCCTTGTTTATAGTAAAGACAAAGGCATTATATTAAATGAGCCTTCAGTAGTGGCTCTTAATACAGAAACACGTGACGTTCTTGCAGTAGGTGCAGAGGCAAAAAGTATGGTTGGTAAAACACCATCTCATATCGTTGCTGTTCGCCCATTACGTGATGGTGTTATTGCAGATTTTGATGTAACAACTAGTATGTTAAAAGCAATTATGAAAAAAGCAAGCAAACAAATGGGACTAGCTCTAAGAAAGCCTAATGTTGTTGTCTGTGCTCCATCAGGCTCAACATCTGTAGAACGTCGTGCTATTTTAGATGCGGTTCGTAGCTGTGGTGCCAAAAATGTTCATGTGATTGAAGAACCAGTAGCAGCTGCCATTGGTGCTGATCTACCCGTTGAAGAACCAACAGCTAACGTAGTTGTTGACATCGGTGGTGGTACAACTGAAGTCGCGATCATTTCGTTTGGTGGAGTGGTTTCATGCAACTCTGTACGTATTGGTGGGGACAAGCTTGATGAAGCAATTATTCAGCATGTTCGTAAGCAATATAACGTTCTAATCGGTGAACGCACAGCGGAACAAATTAAAATGGAGATTGGGTATGCACCAATTGACCATGAAATCTTAAGTATGGAAGTACGAGGTCGTGATCTTGTAAACGGCCTACCGAAAACCGTTGCCTTACAATCAGATGAGGTACGTCATGCAATTAGTGAACACCTGCTTCAGATTTTAGAAGCTGTTCGTTCTACACTTGAAGATTGCCCTCCAGAATTAAGTGGAGACATCGTAGACCGTGGTGTATTAATTACTGGTGGTGGCGCATTGCTAAAAGGCATACAGGACTGGTTATCAAACGAAATCTCTGTACCTGTACACCTAGCACCTAATCCTCTTGAGTCAGTAGCAATTGGTACCGGACGCTCTTTAAAATTTATTGATAAATTACAAAAAGCAACGGTGTAACATTAAGAAAAAGGCGAATGCCCAAATCGGTCATTCGCCTTTTTTTGTTTACTTATACCGTTTTCTCCTTCGATATGCTTCAATTGTATCCATTTCCAGGTTCAATTCCATTTCCATATCAACCAAATCCTGTGTCGTTACGATGGGATCATTCTCTGACCATCTAACATAATAAACGAAGTAGTAGCCATTTATTTTACAAAAAATCACTGGTGATTCTGAGAAACGATCATAAATGGCTTTCATCTTTCCTCTTTTTTGATAGGAATAGGAAATAAGCTTCATATTCATTCCTCCACTCATTCCTCTATTCCCCTAGTATTCGCCACCTTAACCTTAAAAACGGCAAGATTTATTTCCCAGGAAAACTAGAATCCGATAAATGGATATAGATGGTTATTTTGTTCAATAATGGATCTTTTGTTTTGTTAGCGAATGTGAAGACACTGCATGAATGGGTTTAACCCCTTCACGGTTTGCCAGGAATTCAGGTCTGGGGTCTTGTCCAGAATAAGGCTTCCCTATTACATTCTCCATCGAATTAAATACAAAGAACACATTACTTCGTGGATAAGGTGAGAGATTCCCATTTGACCCGTGCATAGTATTACATTCAAAAAACAGCACCGAGCCAGCTGGACCAGTCGCACGATCAATTCTGCCGCCTGCCTCTTCTGTTAACCAGCTTAAGCTATCATTATCTGGTGTTCCTGCTACTTGCTTTTGCAGAGATGATTTGAAGTTGTTATCTGGGGTTTCACCTGCACATGACACATACCATTTATGGGAGCCAGGAATAAGCATTAACGGTCCGTTAAACTCATAATTATCCGTTAAGATAATTGAGCAGCTCACCGCGCGCATATGCTGCATCCCATCCTCTACATGCCATGTTTCAAAATCAGAATGCCAATAAAACTCTTTCCCTTTAAAACCAGGCTTAAAATTAATGCGTGATTGGTTTATATATACCTGACTTCCAAGCAGCTGCTCTGCTATCTTAACAATCCGTTCATTCTTGGAAAGTAATTCAAAGAAACCGCTATCTTTATGAATTTCAAAAACAGATCGAATTTCGTTGCTACCAGGTTCTTTAATTACATCTGCTGAGTCTCTGGATTGGTTCTCTTTAATTGTTTTCTCTAATTCTTGTTTCATTAACTCTACTTCTTCATCTGTAAACAGCTTCTCAATCATTAAGTATCCATTCTCTTCATAAGAGGTTAATTCAATCTGCTTTAATGGACCTTCATCTCCGTTTGAATGGATGATTGGGTCCTTTCTTTCTTTAATCGTTGCCTTGCTGCTGACCCTTGAGGGATATAAATCAATGTTCATGTCCATTTCACTTACCTCCTAGTATATTTCCCGAGTTTTATATTAACTTTCCTTATGTTTTTGTCGGCTTCTCGGTGCGAATTCACTATTCGAAAGTTTCAATGTGGTTGTCGCCCCTAAAATAGGTAGCTGCGCCAACGCATGCTCATTGAGCCATCCCTCCTAACCTTGTTTACACTGTATACAGAACCCTTCTAAAACAGTTGTTAAACATCGTTTTTTTTATAAAATGCTGTAAGTATGCTCATATCGGTAAAAATTCAACAAAAAAACCTGTCCGGAAAACCAGACAGGTTTGAATCTTAGTTAGTCTTCTATGACTTTCTTTTTGAAGATACCTAGTAAGATTGCTGTTAGGATTGCTCCTAAAACTACGGCTAGTAGGTATAAGAAAGCATAAGGCCACCACTCGTTTTGGTTAACTAATGGGAATACAAACAATCCACCATGTGGTGCAGGAAGTAGTATCCCGAAGAATGCCGTCAATCCACCTGCTAAGGCAGAGCCGGCCACTGCTGCAGGAATCACTCGTAATGGATCCGCTGCAGCAAACGGTATCGCTCCTTCTGTAATAAACGATAAACCAAGTAAGTAGTTTGTGATACCTGATTGACGATCTTTTCTAGAAAACTTACTACGGAAAAACGTTGTAGCTAGGGCAATTCCGATTGGAGGAGCCATCCCCCCAGCCATAACAGCTGCGTGTGGAGCAAGGTTCCCAGCATCGATCATTGCAATACCAAAAGTAAAGGCTGCCTTGTTAATAGGTCCACCCATGTCAACAGCCATCATTCCACCTAAGATGACTCCTAAAATAATCATATTTGTAGTACCTAAACCATTTAACCAGCTTTGTAGGCCAAGGTTTACACTTGCAAGTGGAGTGACGATTAATAGCATAATCATACCTGTGATAAGTAGGTTCAAAACAGGTGTAAATAAAATGTTACCAATACCAGATAATACTTGTGGAAGCTTGTTAATTAATTGGCGTACGAGCAATGCAATATAACCTGCTAGGAAACCTGCAATTAATCCACCTAAAAATCCAGCTTCGCCGTTCATAGCAATCATACCAGCGACTAAACCAGGTGCAAATCCGGGACGATCTGCAATACTCATGGCAATAAATGCAGCCAGCACAGGTACTAACAAACCAAATGCTGTACCTCCACCAATTTCATTAAGCATGCTAGCAAATGTACCTTCAGCATTAATTCCACCAAACAAAAACGACAACGCAATTAAAATTCCGCCACCGATAACAAATGGTAGCATGTTGGATACACCGTTCATGATGTGCTTATAGATGTTTAGGCCTTTTTTCTCAGAGTCAGATGAATCGTCATTACTTGAGCTGCCTGTCGCTTTGTAGATTGGTGCATCTGCTGCCATCGCACGATCAATTAAATCTTTTGGCTTACGTACTCCATCAGCAACGGGTGCTTGAATGACCTTTTTACCAGCAAATCGTGTCATTTCAATCTTCGTATCAGCGGCAACAATAATCGCATCTGCTGCTTCAATTTCAGCGGCTGTTAGTTTGTTTTTAACTCCGCCTGAGCCATTTGTTTCTACTTTAATGGTGTAGCCTAGCTCTGCTGCTTTGTTTTTCAGGGCATCTGCTGCCATATATGTGTGAGCAATACCAGTCGGACAGCCAGTGACGCCTAAGATTTGAGGGCTATCAGGTGTCTTTGTAACGGATGATTGAGACTCGGTTTGTTTCGCTGCTTCCGCTTCTGCTTCTGCTGCTTCTTCCGCTTCCTTCTCCGCATCCTTTTGATCAATGGCTGCTAAAATTTCATCTTCGCTTGTAGCGTTTAAGATGATTTGACGGAAGCTGTCATCCATTAAGAATGTCGTTAAACGAGATAGCGTCGCTAAGTGCTCGTTGTTTGCTCCTTCACTAGCTGCGATCATAAAGAATAATTGACTCGGTTGACCATCAAGTGCTTCGTAGTCAATTCCTGCTGTTGAACGACCAAATCCAATTGCCGGTGTGCGAACAGCTGCTGTTTTCGCGTGTGGAATAGCAATTCCTTCACCTAAACCCGTTGTACTTTGCGCTTCACGAGCTAGAATGGCTTCCTTATATGCTCGTTTATCTTTTAGACGACCAGCTTGATCAAGCTTCGTGATCAGCTCATCAATGACTGCTTCCTTCGTAGTCGCTTTAAGATCTAAAATCATTGTATCTTTTTTTAGTAGTTCTGAGATCTTCATAAAGATCCACCTTTCCCCCAAATATGCTCTCTTTTTGTCATTAGAGTGTTGATACCTTTACTTGGTTCATTAATTCCTTCACATGTGATAACTCACAGAACCCTTTTGAGAAGGCTGTTGAGCTACCTGAAGATACAGCAAAACGGAATGCATCCTCGAGTGGTAATTCATCCATGCTCGCTGCTATAAATCCAGCAAGTGTTGAATCTCCTGCCCCAACGGAATTCACAACTGTCCCCTTTGGTGTTGTTGCAAAAAGGGTTTGCTCCTTCGTTCCAAGAATGGCTCCGTCACCAGCAAATGTAACAAATACATAGTCAATCCCTTTTGCAACAAGTTGTCTTACATAAGGAACTGCTTGCTCCGGTGTTTGAATGTCTGCTCCAACTAGCTCAGAAAGCTCATGATGATTTGGCTTAATGAATGTTGGTGCCGCTTCAACAGCATCAGCAAATGGTTCGCCACTTGTATCAAGAAAGACGTTTACGCCATTTTCTTTTACTTGTTGGATCCACTCTGTGTAAATAGATGTCGGTAATGTTCCGGGAACACTGCCAGCAAGCACTAACGTGTCTCCTTCTTTAAGCTGATCAAGCTGACTAACGAGCTCGGCTACATTTTGCTCTGTTACTTCAGGAGATGTACCATTTAACTCTGTTTCATCTGTTGCCTTCATCTTAATGTTAATGCGCGTATCTCCATTAACTTTAACAAAGCTTGTTTCAATCTTTTCTTCTTGTAGCGTGTTAATAATGTAGTCACCTGTAAATCCACCAATAAAACCGAGAGTCTGACTATTATGTCCTAGTCGTTTTAATACACGTGATACGTTAATGCCTTTCCCTCCAGGTGCTTTATGCTCTTTCCTGGATCGGTTCACATGACCTGGCTTCAGGTCATCCAGCTCCACAAAGTAATCAACAGCCGGGTTTAGTGTGACCGTGTATATCATATTGCAACCACCTTTATATCTACTATTTCTTTGTACGTGTTCTGAACATGCTCCTCGAGATAGGAACTTGTCAGAAGCGTCACATCTTTTAATTCAGCAAATTTGGCAAAGGATACTTCTCCGAATTTCGAATGATCTGCTACCACGTAGCTTTGTCTAGATCGACTCTTTGCATACGTTTTTACAAAGGCTTCTTGAGGATCTGGCGTAGTACATCCATCTTCAGGTGTTATTCCGTTTGCACCAAGAAATGCACTATCAAAACGGAATGATTCAAGCGTTTCGATGGCACTGCGACCGATAAATGCTCGCGTGCCAGGCTTTACTTGACCACCTACAACATGCGTTTCAATACCAGCTTCTACAAGCTCAACCACATTTGTTAATCCATTTGTCACAACAACGACTTGCCTATCTTTTAAAAATGGAATCATTTCAAGCGTTGTCGTTCCAGCATCTAAGAAAATACAGTCACCTTTCTCAACAAATGATGACGCAAATTGAGCTATTTGACGTTTTTCTTGAATGTTTTTGGAAGATTTCTCTGCGATAGTCGGCTCAAGTCTCTTCTTTTGAAGGAGTGTTGCTCCTCCATGTATGCGCTTTAATTTCTTTCCACTTTCCAATTCTGTTAGATCTCTTCGTATAGTAGACTCCGAAGATCCTGTTAAATCTACAAGTTCATTCAGCTTTACCGTATGCTTTTCTTTTAAGACTTTCATGATCATTGCTTGACGTTCCACAGTAAGCATGATGCACACTCCTATCTCTCGTCGAAATTAGTATACCCTTTTAAACAGTCATAATCAATCAAAAATATTCAAAAACATTCATTGTCATAATTTTCTTCCAGCTATACATAAAAACAAAGTGGTTCAGAGTGAAACCACTTTGTTGACGGTCTATTCTTTTAGTCCTTCTATAAGTTCAGACAGCTCTGTCCAGCGATCCATCGCTGCTTCTAATTCGCTTTCAAGCTCTTGCTTTTCGTTTAGTCGTTTTTCAATTTCAGTATAGTCACTTCCAGCCGCTTCAATTGCTTGTTCAACCTCTGTGATTTTCTGTTCGAGATCTTCCATTTTTCCTTCAATGCTTTCCCAATCCTGCTTTTCTTTATAAGTGAGTCTGCGGGATTGTTGAGACTTTACTTTTCCTTTTGAGTTCGTTTCAGTAGCTATTGTGAGTTGACTAGCTTCTTGTTCCTGTTTTTGAATTAAAAATTCGGAATAGTCGCCTTGATAGCGTTGAACGTTTCCATCACCATTTAAATAAAGAAGGTGATCCACAACTTTATCTAAGAAGTAACGATCATGTGAGACGGTAATCACTACGCCAGGAAACTGGTCAATGTAATCTTCTAATACAGAAAGCGTTTGAATGTCTAAATCATTGGTTGGCTCATCCAAAAAGAGTACATTTGGTTCACCCATTAAAACTTTTAATAAGTAAAGACGGCGTTTCTCTCCGCCTGATAGTCGTCTAATATACGTCCATTGCATATTTCGTGGAAACAGAAAACGTTCAAGCATTTGCTCAGCCGTGACCGTTTGACCATCTGCAGTGTACACAACCTCAGCCACTTCTTTAATGTACTCAATGACTTTAAGCTCACCATCAATTTCTTGGTCGTCCTGAGTGTAATAGCCGATTTTAACGGTTGATCCTCTGCTAACTTCTCCTGTATCTGCAGCAATTCTTCCAGCCATGATATTTAGAAGCGTTGTTTTTCCTGTACCGTTGGATCCGATAATACCAAGTCTTTGATGTGGAACTACTAAATAATCGACATTGTGGAAAAGCACACGGTCCTTATACGACTTTCCAACCTGTTTGAGTTCGATTACATCATTGCCGAGACGATCAGAACCGATAGAGAAATCAAGATCTTGTTTTTTAGTAAGTCCTTCCTCATCTCTTAAGCCCTCTGCCCGCTGCACTCGCGCTTTTTGTTTGGTTGTTCGGGCTTTAGCTCCACGTCTTAACCATTCGAGCTCACGCCTAAGAAGATTCTGGCGCTTGCTTTCTGCAACTTGCTCCATCTCTTCACGCTCTGCTCGTTTTTGCAGGTACGTTTCAAAGTTTCCTTCATATTGAAAGAGTTTGCCTTGATCAAGTTCATACATTTGATTGGTTACTCGATTAAGGAAGTAACGATCGTGGGTGATAATGATCAGCGCACCTTTATAGTTGGCCAAATAACCTTCTAACCATTCCACCGTTTCATGATCTAAGTGGTTGGTAGGTTCATCAAGTAATAACAGATCAGCCGGTCGAATTAACGCTTCTGCAATCGCCACACGTTTTTTCTGTCCACCAGAAAGCGTGCTAATTTGCTGACTGACATCTTGAATACCTAGCTTGTAAAGAATCGTTTTAGCTGTTGTATTGGCTTCCCATGCAGATTCCTGATCCATTTTCTGCTGAGCCTTCATAAATCGATTTTGAACCTGTTCACTTTCTGGTTGTTCTTCAAGGTCTATCAAAGCTTGTTCGTACGCTCGCATAGCACCCATAATGACGGATTCTCCGTAATAAATTTGCTCTAAAATGGTCCGATTCTCGTCCAAATCAGGTTGCTGCGGCAAATAAGTTACGGAAAAGTCATTTGAGTGAAAAAGATCTGCTTCTTCTGCTCCCTCTATACCAGCAAGAACCTTTAATAAGGTGGATTTCCCTGTTCCATTTACACCAATCAAACCAATGCGCTCTTTTTCTTCTATTGTAAAGGAAAGGTGGTCAAATAACGTTTTCTCTCCAAATGTTTTATGCAGGTTTTCAACACGCAAGATACTCATCTATGCTCCTGCCTCCTTTTACTTATACGGTACGGGCTGATAGAAATAATTAGGTAACACTCTATCATCCTTGTATCCTTTTCTAAACATATGTGTTGTGGCAGGACTAATCGGCGGGATCAGCCAGGACCATTTCCCCGTCACCTTACGACCTTGATCCTGCTCTCTGTTCTCAAAGCGCTCAAACTGTTTAGCAGCCGTATGGTGGTCAACTATACTCACACCTGCTTGTTTGAACGAAAACAAAACGGCTTTATTTAATTCAATTAACGCCTCATCACGCCAAAGCGTATATTCTCTTGATGTATCCAGACGAAACACCTCAGCTACACGAGGAAGCATGTTGTAACGGTCAGTATCTGCAAGATTTCTCGCACCAATCTCTGTTCCCATATACCAGCCATTAAAAGGCGCAGCAGTATATTCAATTCCCCCGATGACTAGCTTCATATCTGAAATAATAGGAAGGGCATACCATTTTAAATCAAGCGACTCAAACGAAGAGTTTGCTGGATGCGTTAAAGGCACTTCTAAAATGAGTTCATCTGGGATGGGGAAAAGTACCGGTGGGTTCTCTCCGAGCTGTATCACTAGTGGTAGAACATCAAACGCGCTTCCTGTCCCCTTCCATCCAAGCTCCTGACATACTTTCGTAAAGTCTACGGAAGCTGGGTCTCCTATCATTGTACCATCTTCGGCTACATAGCCGGCATAACGAATAAGCTGGTGATTCCAGATGCGGATGTTTCCTAATGCATGCGCAGGGTGAAAAGCAGTTAGATAAGGAACAATATTGCCACCGTTTGTTGCTCTCTTAATATGATCAAACAGTGCGCGAGCCATCGATTCCTCATCGTTACACTCTCTGGCATCAATGACCTTTAACGTTTCCCAAAAGAAACGCCCAATGCAGCGATTGCTATTGCGCCATGCCATTCGCGCTCCGTGTACTAATTCTTCATATGTATGTGAATAGTAACCTGTTTGTTGAATTTCTTCCTTCACTTCGATTAAGCGGTTAAGAAGTTCATCTCTTGTTTTCCCTCGTTCACTATAACATTGATTGAGAAATTCTTCTGCCTGATCCATTTGTTCATTTTGATTATTCATCGTTACCTCCGTGCTCATGTTTCATCTCAAAAAAAACTGTGCATTCACCTAGGGTGTCCGCACAGCCATTCGTCTATCAACGTTATTTTAAAAGCTTCTTAATCTCAGGTTCAATCTTCTCAGGCTTTGTTGTAGGGGCAAATCGTTCAATTACTTCCCCGTGCTGGTTCACCAGGAACTTTGTGAAGTTCCATTTTACCTCGGAACCAATTGTGCCTTTTTTCTCTTTTTTAAGATATTGATAAAGAGGGTGTGCGTCACTTCCATTCACATCAACCTTTGCAAATAAAGGAAAGCTTACACCAAAGTTCACTTTACATACGTTTTCCATTTCATCATCTTCAACAGGCTCTTGATTCATGAATTGGTTGCATGGAAAGCCTAGCACTTCAAAGCCTTGGTCTGCATACTCCTGATGAAGCTTTTCCAAACCATCAAACTGAGGAGCAAATCCACATTTCGTAGCAGTATTCACAATCAGTAATGCTTTTCCTTCATACTTAGACAGTGGAATTTCTTCTCCCTTAGAAGATTTCACTGTGTAATCATAGACTGACATACGCTAACCTCCTGTAATGAAGTATCTGTCTGCATTATACCGCTTATTTAAATGTTCGCCTACTTTTCTGCTTACAGCTTCTCTCTTCTCGCAAAATTAACAAAGCGGAATTTATCAGGTCGATGCCTTGATTCAGTATATTGGAAAATCCGTGCGTCATCTAAGTACGTTCTGCCACGAACGACTACGATGTTTTGGAACCCTTCCATATCCAGCAATTCAAGATCCTCTTCCGTTGGTTCTTCTACCACAATTTCTTTTTTTGCAAAACTAATTACAAGCCCGAGTGTTTCTTCAATGTATTCATAGATTGAATTCTCACTCATGTTCGCTGTAAGACCTGGTACAACAGATTGAACAAGGTCATCTTTATCTAAGATGACCCGTTCACCATCCACCTTGCGTACTCGCTTAATACGCAAGGCCTTTTGTTCACTTGTTAGCTGCAGCTTGTCCTGCAGATCAAGGTCAGGACTTATTTCATCAAATGCGACAACCGTTGTTTCCACATTCATACTCATACGTTCACTCAGCTCTTTAAAGCTTGATACACCTGAAAAAGGAAAATCAATCTTCCCTCGATCGAGTACGACAGAGCCTTTTCCTTGTATTTTTTGAATATAGCCGCGCTCTGATAATAGCTTTAATGCTTTTCGGATAGTCTCCCTAGACGCATCGTATGTTTTAACCAGCTCTAACTCTGAAGGTAGAAGTTCTTTCGGCTTCCATTTCCCTGTTTGAATCTGGTTTGCCAGCTCTTCATATACCCATTGGAATTTGCTTTTCAACCCAAACACCGCCTGTTCTTATTCTTCAATATGAAGACGTCTGAACATGATACACCACTGCTTCGTAAGGTCGTAATGTAAGTTCTTGACCTGGCTTACTTAATTGCTCGTAATTCGAAAGCAGGACTCTCGCATCTTCCTCTTGTACCCAGCCTGGAAGATCAATTGTTACTGGCTGCTCATAAAAGTTAGCCAATACCAATACCTTTTCATCCTGCCACTGTCGCACGTACGCAAATACCTGCTGGTGGTCAACGTGTATCAGCTGGTAGTCTCCAAATGTAATAATATCATGAGTCTTTCTTAGATCAACCAGCTTTTGATAAAAATAGAAGATCGAATTTGGGTCACTAAGAGCTTCAACAGCGTTGATTTCCTTATAATTGTCGGCCGTATTGATCCACGGAGTACCAGTAGTGAACCCTCCGTTTGGTTTTGCATTCCACTGAACTGGTGTACGTGAGTTATCGCGAGATTTTTGCTTGATGATCTCCATAATTGTTGATTCATCCAATTGTGCTTCTTTTAATTCTTCATACATATTTAACGTTTCAACATCCCGATATTCATCAATGGTCTTGAATTTAGGATTTGTCATTCCAAACTCTTCCCCTTGATAAATATAAGGTGTACCTTGCATCATGTGCATGACTGTGGCAAGCATTTTAGCAGATTCCTTATGATACTGCTTGTCGTTCCCATAACGACTTACAACTCTTGGTTGATCATGGTTACACCAGAACAACGCATTCCATCCACCACCCTCATGCATACCAACCTGCCATTTAGACAAAATCTGTTTTAAAGCAAGAAAGTCCATTTCACCAAGCGCCCATTTCTCACCATTTGGATAATCCACTTTTAGATGATGGAAATTAAATGTCATACTTAGTTCATTTCGGTCGGGGTGTGAGTACTTCACACAATGATCTAATGTCGTTGATGACATCTCCCCCACAGTCATAGCCTGATAAGGTGCGAGAACTTCACGATTCATCTCTTGAAGATATTCGTGAACGCGTGGACCATCGGTATAGAATTTACGTCCATCACCAGGTCCAACCGACCCGTCATCGTTTGGAAAGTCCTGGTCCTTTGAGATTAAATTGATGACATCTAAACGGAAGCCATCGATTCCCTTCTCAAACCAAAACTTCATCAGCTTGTAGACTTCCTTGCGTACCTCTTCGTTTTCCCAGTTAAGGTCTCCTTGCGTTTCATCAAATAAATGCAGATAGTACTGCTCAGTAGTCTCGTCCCACTTCCATGCCGAGCCTCCGAACTTGGAAATCCAGTTGGTTGGAGCTTGTCCATCCACCGCATCCTTCCAGATATAAAAATCACGATATTGATTCTCTTTTGAAGACGAAGCCTGCTTAAACCACTCATTCTCTGTAGATGAATGATTTACAACTAAGTCCATGATCAATTTCATGTCTCTTTTATGTGTTTCATCTAACAGCTCCTCAAAGTCTTTCATTGTTCCATATTCACCGTGAATCGAATAGTAGTCACTAATATCATATCCATTATCACGTTGCGGCGAGGAATACACAGGAGTTAACCAAATAACGTCTACACCTAGCTTTTTTAAGTAATCTAGCTTCTCTATCACTCCTTGTAGATCACCCAATCCGTTTCCAGTTGTATCATTAAAGCTCTTCGGGTAAATCTGATACACTACTGACTTTCTCCACCATTCATTCATTGGATAAACACCCTTTCAAGTAAGAAAGCCGCTTTTGCAGACATCTGCTAAGCGGCCTCTTTAATTTTCATTATTTCTCGTCTAAGTTCTTCTGGAAGCGTGATACGATAATTGTTGCAACTAACGGTATGATAATGGCAATGGCCATCCCGATTGCGAAACTAATATAATTCCCTCTTGTTCCTTCAATTGCAAGAATTCCTGGCAGACCTCCAACGCCAATAGCCGGAGCTAAGATACCGTTAAGTGCTACCCAAGCGCCCGCAATCGCTGCACCAATGATGGCGCAAATAAACGGGAAGCGATAGCGCAAGTTTACACCAAACAACGCTGGCTCAGTCACACCAAGATAAGCAGAGATAGAAGAAACAAAAGACAGTCCTTTTGTTTTTTGATTCTTAAGAACAAAATACATCCCAAGAGCAGCTGAACCTTGAGCAATATTTGACATAACCAGGATTGGCCATAAGAATGTACCACCCTGACTTGCAATTAGTTGAAAGTCTACTGCAAGGAACGTGTGGTGAACACCCGTTATAACAAGTGGTGCATAGAATAGACCATAGATCAGCCCACCCACAATGGCAAATTTATCAAATAAGAATACAAATACATCTGTAATACTGTTACCAATTGCAAATGTTACAGGACCAATTAATACAAATGCAAGAAAACCAGTAATAAGTAATGCCACCGGAGCAACAACAAGTAGTTGAATAGAGTCCGGGGTAATGCGTTTCATAAAGTTTTCAATCTTGGCGAGTACATATGATGCTAGAAGAATTGGAAGCACTTGTCCTTGGTACCCCATTGCCGCCACATCAAAGCCAAACAAATTCCAATAAGGAACCGTGCCATTCTTTACTGCGTCCGCGTATCCGTTTGCATTTAGTAGATCAGGGTGACAAAGAATGAGTCCAAGTACAATACCAAGAAGTGGACTTCCTCCAAATTTCTTCACCGCAGACCAACCAATTAATGCTGGCAGGAATGCAAAGGCGGTACTAGCAATCGTATTAATCATTTCAGCTAGACCTGCCCACTGTGGATACATTTCAACTAGTGGCTGATCTGTAAAAATCGCGTTCACTAAAATATTGTTAATACCGAGCAATAACCCTGCTGTAATAATGGCTGGTAGAATCGGAATAAAAATATCAGCGAGTCCTTTTACTGCACGCTGCAGAGGATTCATCTTTTGTGCCGATGCTTCCTTTGTTTCTTCCTTCGTTGCTTCTGAGATTCCGGCTTCGGAAATAAACTCATTATATACCTTATCAACTAAACCTTGCCCAAGGATTACTTGATATTGATTGTTTGCTGCAAATGAGCCTTTTACCTTATCAATACCCTCTAATGCTTGTTTATCCACTTTACTTTCATCATGTAAAACAAGACGCAGCCTTGTCACACAATGTGTAGCTGATGATACGTTCTCCTTGCCTCCAATTGCCTCAAGTATGTCTTTAGCAATCTTGCGGTTCTCACTCATCATTTATCCCCCCTAGTTCATTCTTCAAATTGTTTCAAACATATGATCAACATGTATATACAAATGATTACGGTTACATCATAACTTGTATATACAAATCAGTCAACTAAAATCTTCTTTTTTCGACAAAGACGATAAAGTCGCCTTCCTATACCCTTTAAAAGTCCTGTTGAATCGCTATTTCTTTTGAATCTAAAAAATGCGCTACTCGCTATAAGGCAAGTAACGCACTTTTCTATTGAACAGATCGTCTCTCCATTAAGTTTAACCCTATTCCCATAAAGATGACGCCCATGAAAAATAAAATGGAGGCAGGGAATAAAAATTGTTCGAAGCTCCAATTATATAGAGTCGCTCCTTTTAACATCTCCATCCCGTAAGTAATTGGACTGATATAGGATAGTACTAAAATGACTTTAGATGAAACAATCTCAATTGGCCAGAATGCACCTCCAAGCATAGCCATGCTTACAGCGATGAATGGAATGATCGCATCAAGCTGCCTCATTGAGGTGATAAGACCACTGATAAAGACACCGAAAGAAACTAATGCGAATACATAAGGAATTACAACGATCATGCTCGTCACTAGCCCACCTTGAAAGTCAAATTGAAAGAGCGTAGCAAATAGAAGAAATACAAGAATAATTTGAAGGTAACCAATTAAAAAGCTATATGTTAAATTCCCCAGATAGATGCTTGATTTTGACGCGGGTGAAAGAATTAAGCGATCCCATACACCGTTTTGCTTCTGTTCTATGATGGATGAGATGGAGAACGTAATCGTATAGATAACAAAGAAGAGTGAAAAACCAAAGATAGATTGTAAGGATTGGTCATATATCCAACTTTCTGAGTCTTCTCCTTCAAAGCTTTTACCTTGAAGAGGAAAAAGGGACTGACTCTCATTTAGTTCATATAATACCTCTTCTTTTTCTCCAAACCCCGACTCTATAGCTTTATCCACAAACTGTTTTTTCCCATAATACGACTGAACAAGGGAATCAACAAAGTCTATGACAAAGGACTCTCTTGCTACAAGGATGGAATAACTTTCTTCTCTTAATTCAATAGCAGCCTCAGCTGATTGTTTATCCAATAAACCTTGAATATCCTCTTTCGAAGTTGAAATGAACGCAAGATTTTGCTCTTGATTCAAGGCTTCTACCGCTTCTTCTACTTGGTCATCACTTAGCTCTTCTGAATAAACAGGAACACGAATAGTAGGGGCTAAGTCCGTATTCCCTAAAACAAACACGAAAGCAATTGTGAGAACATACATAGAGAGAAGCGCCCACGGATTGCGAATAGATTCCCTTATTAACCCCCAGATAATCCCCCTCATTGTTGTCCCCCCCTTTTCGGAAACAAACAAACTGCTACAACGACTAGTACAATACTATATACGACTAATAATAGAATACTTGGAAGAATATCTTGAAAGTCTCCCCCTTGAAAAGCATGGAAGTATGCAGTCATCGTTGTTCCATTTGGCGTTAGTTCTCCAATTTTACTTATAAGTGGATTTAGAATATCTATTTGAATAAAGCTTCCCCCAATAAAAGCAAAGATCGTAACAATAATATTAATAAATAGAGTTGATGCTTTATACGAATCAAATTTAAAATTCATCGCTGTGAGTAATACTGTGAGACCTCCTACTGTCATACTGATGGCAAGTGTCGTTAGTCCAAACTGCAACAAACTGCCCCACTTCACGCCAAATGCAATATAAGATATAGTGAAAATGGCGCCTAGCTGAAAGGCTGCTGTTAAGGTTCCCGTAACCCACTTACTAATTCCATAGATATAAGATGGGGCCTGGGATAGGATCATCCGATCAACAACCTTTGCTCGCTTCTCATCTGTAGCAAATCTTGAAACCAGTCCAGCTGTATACAAAACAAACATAGCTGCCATCGCAACAACAACGTAATCAAACACTCTAATCGTTCGGTTCTGTGTTTGCTCTATGGTTCGTTGGATTTCTTGTTGCTGGAGTATTGTTTCATCCCCCATCTCATACGCCAACTGATTCATACGTAAAGTTTCATAGAAGGATTGAACAACACTATTTATTAATTGTGAGTTCGTCGATTGCTCACGATTTAAATGAACAATGACTTCTTTTTGACCGTCTGTACGTGCTAGTTGTGACCGCCAAATGCTTTCTTGATACCCATTCGGGAACTCAATCACAGCTGCAATTTCTTTGTCAGCCAGCGCTTCATCTAGTGTCAGCGAGGTTTTAATATTGATCTCATCAAGATGCTCACGAAATACGTCATGAACTAAAATATCCTGCACATTAAATGAAGTCATGAGCTGTTGAACAACTTCTTCAGGAATCCCCTCATCTGCCATTTCTTCTATAAACGTTTGTGTATCTTCATCAGTTAGCTCTGAATCGACCACTGCAATAGAAAAAGGTTCAATCCCACCCCCAGATTGTGCATATCCAAGGATCGCAATTAACCCGAGAGGCATAACAAATAGGAGAATAAGAACCGATTTCTCTCTCAATAAATGCTGAATATCCTTTTTAACAAGTGCCCATAACATACACTCACCTCCTAATCTCGCAGCTTTCGTCCTGTTAAGTGTAAAAACACATCTTCAAGTGTTGGTGGCTTAACTTGAATGCTTATGAGCTTCACCTTAGCCTCGACTGCCATAGCGATGATCTCATCAAACAAATCTGATTGCATCGTCACTACTTTGTAAGATGAACCTTTTATGACAACCGATGAAACGCTTGGGTGATGGGATAAGATTTCTTCAAAATGGCGGCTTATTCGATCTACCTGGATGATAATCGTTTCTTCAGAACGCAAAATTCCTTTTAGTTCGTCCTTCGTTCCTGAAGCAATCATAGAGCCACGGTCCATGATATAGACCCTGTCACAAACCTGTTCAACTTCTTCCATGTAGTGACTTGTGTAAAGGATGGTCATTTGTTTTTCTCTTTGAAGTCGTCTGACCATTCCCAATATAAAATGGCGTGATTGTGGATCAATCCCTACTGTAGGTTCATCCATAATCAGAATGTCAGGCTGATGAATTAAAGCAATCGCAATGTTGAGTCTTCGCTTCATGCCACCAGAGAATGTTTTTACCTTATCTTTTTTCCGCTCTACAAGGCCTATCTCAAGTAATAAATCCTGAACTCTCTGCTTAAGCTCTTTTGTTGCAATCCCGTACATTTTTCCAAAGAACATCAGATTATCCTCAGCCGTAAGCTGCGGAAATAACGCCAAATCCTGCGGAACGAGACCAATGGCTCTTCTTAGTTTTTTTGATTGCTTAATCATACTCTCACTGTAATAAAGGACATTCCCCTCAGTTGGCTTAATGAGTGTGGAAATCATAGAGATGGCTGTTGACTTCCCTGCTCCATTTGGACCGAGTAACCCAACCGATTCTCCTTTTTCTAAATAAAGGTTCACACTTTTAACAGCATCAAGCTGTTTAAACGTTTTTGACAGATTTACAACTTCAAGCATGTGACTCCCTCCCTCTCTACACTTATCATTTTATGTCAGAACCAGATCTCAGCCTATTCCTAAAAGTCATCATTACTCGGCTTAACAAGGTGACTTAAGTCATAAAAAAAGCACTGTCTCTGATAAGACAGCGTACTTTAATCGTTACACCAAATGATGTTTAATTGCGAGTATTGCTAATTGAGTCCGATCTCTGGCCCCAACCTTTGTTAACAGTTGGCTAACATAATTTTTAACCGTTCCCAGTGATAAAAAAAGAACAGCAGAGATTTCCTGATTATTCTTTCCTTCCCCAATGAGTCGTAGAATCGAAATTTCCCGTTCATTTAAGTTAATAGACAGTGAATTCTCTTTTGTCTGCGTAAGGAGCTTTGGTACAACAGAAGCAGCAACCTGATCATCTAAGCTCATCCCTCCACGCAGCGCACTATGAATCGATTGGATCAGCTTTTCACTATCAGCATCCTTAAGTACGTACCCGACTGCCCCTAGCTTCAGAGCTTCAAGCGCATACTCATCATCAGAAAAAGTGGTTAGAATCACGATTTTTGCGAAAGGATCTTCTTCTCTAATCTTCTTAGTTGCTTCAAGCCCTGTCATAATCGGCATTCGGATATCCATTAATATCAAATCCACTTGATTTGCTCGATATGTATCAATCGCCTCTTCACCATTTGTTGCTTCTGCTACAACGTTTAACGTCGAGTCTGTTTCAATCATCATCTTTAAGCCTTGCCTGACAAGAGCCTGATCCTCAACTAACATGATGTTCGCCAACTGTATCACTCCTTTGTTTGTTCGGCCATTGGGAATATGGCTTCAATGATAAACTGATCACGACGAACGCTAAACTCAAAATGACCATTTAATGCTGTAAATCGAGTCCTAAGATTACGTAAGCCAAATCCCTCTTCTGTACGACTCTCGTGAACTCGATTTGTCATAGTTAAGGCATAGCTATGCTCACCCTTTACCTCCAGAGTGACGTCTACCTCCCGAGAATATGCATGGCGCATGGCATTTGTTAAGCCCTCTTGGATAAAACGATACACGGCAACACTTTGATCATCCGTTAACTTGACAGACATTGCACCTGGTTTGGTCACAAGCTGAACGCGAACATGGCTCTCTGCTTCGAGCTTTCTGATGAGTTGAATCACAGCATCAAGGCCTTTAGCTGAGTCCTGCTGAAGTGCCTGAACGGATTCACGCATTTCCTGTAGGCTATTTCTTGCTAAATTCTTTGTTTGTTTAACTAACGTCTGCTGCTCTGGCATCGATCGAAGCTGTAACTCGACAACCTGAAGCTGCATCATCAAAGCTGTTAGCTGATGTCCGACAGAGTCGTGAAGGTCACGGGCGATTCGATTTCGTTCCTTTGCCGCTGTGTTAAGCTCCTGTTCCCTGAGCTGCCGACTTAGTGAGCGATATTCCATCACATGTGTTTGCTTTTCGTGCTTCGCTTCTTCATTAGCTACCGATAATTTTTTAATAGATAGTAGAATCATTGCTAGGAGACTATACTGTGTAAGAATAAAAAGAATGAATGAAATGGATGATTGTAAGAGAACGGCTTGAATACATAGGAGCAAACCAATTATATAGAGTAAGAGATTATTTTTAATTTTCACCTCGAAGCTTATCGCAAGCGCTAGGATACTATACACACAAAAGGATGTAATCATTCCACCCGGTAAATTAAAGAAATGGAACAGGCTGTACAGACCTGTGAGTATTCCATAAAATATTGGCACGGAACGCCACAGAGACCGGCTTAAAACGAGGCCAGACAGGGAAGCCATTCCAAACCAAAAAGCATACGATTGAATCAACAATGGGTGCTCAACAAGAAGCAATCCTAGTACCACAGCCAAACCACTTAAACTATATTTCATCTGTTTTCCCCTTTTCGAGACTCCTTTTAGAATGGGTTTCGTCTATATATGTAGAGAGGAGGTCAATATGAGTGACCAGGAACTTGTAGAACGAATCTTAAACGGTGACCAATTAGCTATTCAAACCTTATATGGTCGTTATACGAAAAAGCTATTTTCATACATTTATTCACAAACAAACCATTATCATGACGCGGAAGAATTACTGCAAGATGTTTTCTTTAAAGCGGCAAACCATTTATCTACATTTAAGAAACAAGCTTCATTTAAAACATGGATCTTTAAAATTGCACGTAATGCGATTATTGATTATTACAAAAGCACATATATCCGAAACCAGTTTGCCCGGTTTACACCTGTTAACGAACTTCAACAAGAAAGCGCGCAAGCAACCGTCATGAGAAACGAAGAGATGAAGCAACTACATCACGCGATTCATCAACTTCCTTTATCTTATCGTACAGTCTTATATCTTCGCTACATCGAAGATTTTTCGTTAAAAGAAACAGCTGCAGTCATGGGAAAAACCATTTACTCAATCAAAGCCTTACAAAAACGTGGCCTTTCGATGCTCAAAAAAGATGTAGGAATGGAGGTACATACCCTTGAACAAACAACCATCTGATCAGGATTATGTAGAGATGACTGATCAAACATACCAAAAAAGCTTTCATGCTTTTAAACAAGGACTAGCAGAAGCGCCTGCCAGAAAAAACAAACCGTATCTGTTAGCAGGTCTTTCATTAGCTGGCGCCGCTGTTGCTGCAACGCTTTTATTCGTTTCAATGATGGATGCGCCAAGTCCGAATGGGCAAGTAGATGCACCTTATACCTTAGTGGATGAACAACAAGAAGAGAATATAGAACTTCCAAAAGTACTTAAAGATATAGAAATTAACACACAATTAGCTAGACAATTTATTAAACGAGGGCCTTATGTTTTTTCGCCTATTCAGCCTGAACTAGTTCATCACGATGAATTTTATATTTCTCTTTCTACAGATTGGAATGCAGAAACTAATTCTATAAAGAATGGAACAAAAACAGTATTATCTGGACCAGACTCTGAAGAAGTAACTATTTATTTGTTTGATGACGATCGTTCAGAGGATACTATTACAGAAGTAGTAGATAATCTATTAAAGGAGCATCCTTATACCTCAGCCACTCAATTACCTTACGAGGATCTTCGAAATCATTTTATAAATGCACGTGTTGTTTTATCACATGACCGTGTAGGTTTTACAATAGATAAGGATGCTTGGCTCTATTCATTTGAAAACAATAAAACCAATCAATTTTATGATTTGTTTGCATCAAGGCTTTACGGCAAAAGAATTTTATTATTTGCCAATTATCCATTGGACCAACCAGATAAGCGGGCTCAAACCTACTACTTTATGTCAAATATTTTTCCAGAGGAATCACCTTACGTATTAGAAGTAAGTGATGAATTATCTGAGGACGGACGACCATTAGAAAAAGAAATAGTAACAAGTATTGATTATGAAGGCTATTCCCGGCTAGAAGTAGATCTCTATCATAACAAGGAATTACAATTTTCCACGTACCTTCCTAAAAATGTGAAGGTTGATCGCATTGCTCATAAAGAATTTACTGAATGGAAAATATCTTCTGAAACAGAAAGTAACACTTTTTATTCTTTTGCTAAATTAGACTCTTCTATTAGTATTAAACAAATGGAATACATTCTAGTTAACACTTATGGTATTGATTCTAATTCAATAGAAATTTACGATAATGAAACAATTGCATTTTATCCCAAAACAACTTTTGGAGATGATGAACAAACCAGTGAAGTTACTGGATATATGAAACTATATAGGTTTAACGAGGAGTCATATTTTATCTATTCACAAATAGATCCTGGAATTAATCCCGAATCCGCTCAAGTTATATTCACACAAATGCCTTCATACTTCATCGACGAACTCCAATGGCAATAACCAAAAAAGCACTCGCAGATCTCAATCTGCGAGTGCGCTCCAACGATCTTCTCCCGGATATGGACAGCTCTTATAGGCAAGCTTTGCTCTGTACCCAACAAAACAGCCACAGTGTTTGCAGGTGGTGTTTGCTTGGAGCGATGGGCATTGCTCACAGATAGAGAGGCGTATTTGGTAGTCTCTCTCATCTACTACATCCGTTTCATATGCCAGCTGTTCATTCACAAGTGTTTCGACGGAAAGGTTTTTCATCTCTTCTTTAAGTAAGCACCCCACACATGCCACACGCGCTCACTCCTTATGTTAATTTAATGACAGACACAGACATCGGCGGAATCGAAACAGATACTTTTCCTTCTGATAGCTTGATTCCTTCAAGGTTTGTTGGCACGAGTGTATCTGGCTGTTCAAACGTATTATGCTCATTCATTGAGCTTGCTTGTAGAATGGTCCCAGTTACTTGACTCGGTTGGTGCTGCCACCCTCTGAGTTCAAGTTCAAATTCCGCACTATCCTTTAATCCATAATGACAAATTGAGATATGGACTTCGCCTTCTGCATTTTTAGATGCACTAATGTGTAAAGGCTCCGCGCCAGTATCCATTTGTAAATGAATGGCCGTTGCTCCCTTATGAACTTTATACATATTAAACACATGATAGGTCGGAGTCAGAAGCATTTGATCTCCTTCTGTAAGAACCATCGCCTGCAGTACATTTACCGTTTGTGCGATATTGGCCATTTGTACGCGTTCTGCATGATGATGAAAAATATTCAGCGTAACTCCTGCTACTAGTGCATCACGAATGGTATTTTGTTGGAATAAGAAGCCCGGGTTTGTTCCTGGCTCCACATCAAACCATGTTCCCCACTCATCAACGATCAACGCGACCTTGTGATCAGGATCATATTTATCCATGATCGTGCTATGTTTTGTGATTAACTCATCCATGTATAATGCACTTTTGAATGTCCGGTCCCACTCTTCCTCTGTGAATCTTGTGGCTGAGCCCTTCTGCTCCCAACTAGGTCCTGCAATTGTGTAATGATGCAAGGTTAGTGCATCCATAAATGGTTTTGCTTCGCGCATCAGAACCTCAGTCCAATCGTAGTTATCTCCATTTGGACCACACGCAATTTTATAGATCTTATTCTCTCCGTAGTTACGGACATAGGTTTGGAACTGTCGATACAAATCAGCATAAAACTCAGGACGCATATTCCCGCCACAGCCCCAATTCTCATTTCCTACACCAAAGTAAGTGAGTGACCAAGCATGTTCCTGTCCATTTTCACGTCTGAGGTTCGCCATGGGTGATTCACCGTCAAAGGTCATGTACTCCACCCACTCTTGCATTTCCTGTACTGTTCCACTTCCAACATTTCCGTTGATGTAAGGCTCAGCACCAATCAGTTCACATAATAAGAAAAACTCATGTGTTCCAAAATGATTGTTCTCAACAACCCCACCCCAATGCGTGTTCACCATACGCTTTCTGCCTTCTCTTGGTCCTATTCCATCCTTCCAGTGATATTCATCAGCAAAACAACCGCCAGGCCATCGCAGAACCGGGATCTCTAGGCTTTTTAATGCCTGTAACACATCATTTCTAATTCCTTTTGTATGGGAAATTTCTGACTCTTCCCCAACCCATATTCCTTCATAAATACAACGCCCTAAATGCTCAGCAAAATGACCATACACATTAGAGTTAATTATTGAGCGTTCTCCATCAAAGTGAATCACAGCTTTTTTATCCATACCGCTTCATCTCCTTATAATAACGCTTACATTCTTATCTACATCTTATACGGACAAGTAATATCCGTCTAGCACTTTCTGAGTTAAAAGTGATGTGAAGAGTCACTCCACACCCCTCTAACCCCTGCTTAGGCCGCTTTTTTTTGCGTTAAATATAATGTTAAATTCAGCTTTTCAGTAATTGTTAAGTAATGCATAAGCGTCAGCAAAACAGCTCCAACATTCATTCCGATGATGATGCCGTCCATTTGAAGAGTCGGAAGGGAGCCTAATGTAAACATTAGCAAGAATGATACACCTGTTGACCAAACAGAATGCATGAATGCCTCTCTAACAAGTCCAATTCCAATTAGATAAGCTTGCATTGGAATGGCAAAGTAATGAAAAAGGAAGTAAGGAACCAAAAGGGTGAGATACCCTGATGCAGGTGAATGCTCAAAGAATAAATCGGTCATCGGTTCAGCCCAGAAATAAAAAACCATCACGACGGGTACTCCATAAGCAAGAGTTACACCCATCGCCTGTCTGAGCATCTTGGCAAGCGAATGAAAATCTCCTTTTGAATAACCTGAGGAGACGAGTGGCACCATCACCGTCAACAACGAGTGAGCAATAAAGGCTGGGAAAAAGCCGATCGTAAATGCTACTCCAGCGAGCTTTCCGTATTGAATCAAAGCCATACTTTCCATTAACCCAGCCTTAGACAAAGCCGTTGTGATTAAAAATGGCTTTATGGCAAAGGTAATCGCATGAAACACCCGAAGCCCTGTGGTCGGTAGAGAGACCGCCAATAACGATTGATAAATCTCTTTGTTCTCAACTTCTTTTTGTGGTTGTTTTCTGAGTTTGTTCATATGCAAAGTAAAAGCTGTTCCCATATAAAATAAAACAAGGATCTCACTTAAGACAACCGTACCAAGCGCCACAAAAATCGCCGTTTGGCTTTGAAACTGAAATAATTGAAACACACCGTACAAAAAAGTGAGCTGTGCTCCACGTTTCATTAAATTAATCACGGCGATTTTTTTAGTATGCTGGGCACCAACAAAGTACCCTCGTGCCACCGATGAAAACGTAACGATCGGAATTAAGAGGATGAGCATCCATCTGACCAACGGATGGTAGTTATTTAATACAGAAAGATTCGGTAACACGAAGAAAGCAGCGACTAAACAGGTGACAGCAACAATGATCGCAAGCTTTAAGGCAATACTCACTAAGCTAATGTGTTCTGATTGATCTCGTTCAGCTACCATCTTTGATACAGATACCTGAAGCTCTAAGCTTGAAAGAACAACAACAAACACTAGAGTTGGCAGGATTGCCATGTATAAGCCAAAGTTATGCTCACCTAGTTCTCTTGCTAAAACGATATTTATTAGAAATTCTAATGATTCTCCAGCCAGAGCTGCTGTACTTAATAGCAACGCTCCACGAAAAAAAGGGTTCATGCGACCGTCCACTCCTTTATCCATCTCTCATATTAGGTATATGAGGGATGTCCTTTAAATATGGTACAACCCATAAATAAAGAAGGAATCGGTATACATGAACCCCTATTCTTTAGTGTGTGCCCCAAAGCTCCTGACGTGAGGTTGTAATCGCTTGGGCACCCGCATCAAGTGCTCTTTTCAAATCGGACTCACTCTCAATTAAGCCACCAGCTATAACAGATACCCCTGTCTCCCTGTGAACCTTTGAGATCAGATCGGGAACAACTCCAGGAAGAACTTCAATTAAATCCGGTTCTACCTTTTCAGCCAGCCTATAGCTTGTCTCGAGTGCAATTGTATCAAGTAAGAATAAGCGCTGAACCGCAAGCAGTCCATTTTTCTTAGCCGTCCTTAATACTTCTCCCCGCGTCGAAATCAAGCCTGCTGGTCGCAGATTTTGACAAAGGAACTCAGCTGCATACTTGTCACTTTTTAATCCTTGAATCATATCAGCATGAAGAAGGAGCTTTTTATTGTGAGACTTCGCATATTTTGCGACTCCAACAAGCTGTGAAATATGAAGATCAAGCATCACAATGTACGTATAGTCACTTTCTAGTACCTTCTCAAAGTCCTTCATGCGCTTAATTGCGGGAAGAATTCGTTGCCCATCAAACATAACGTACTCTCCTCATCGACTTCTTAAGACTAATTAGTTCACAGTGTGCTTAAATGATACCGCATCAATCTGTTTATCTAAATCTTGAGTCAGTCGTTCTTTTTGTTCTGAATCCCAGTTTAAACGATCGGCCATTTCATTGACAACTAAGTCCTTGTATTTTAAGACACGATCAATGTGGAAGTACAGGTATCCGGTTCTACGAACAAAAAAGTCAAGAGGTGTAACGGCCATTTCGTGCTCAAGTGCATAATCTAAGGTTGCTTGAAGATAAGTCGGTAATCCAGTATCTCGACCTTGCCCGACATAAGAGAACACAATTTCAACGTTTGAACCATATCGATGAACAAGCTCCGTTGCTTCATCTTTAGATAGTCCAAGCTCTTGACCTCTCGCTACATGTTTTTTAACAAATGTATCGAACTGATCAGATCCTCCTACATCTCCACCTGATAGCAGCATTTTCTCCGTTTTACAAGAAGGGTAATGACCCGAAAGCTCGTCAATGACCATATTAACTACACTGTCAGCCATTTTTCTGTAACCAGTCAGCTTGCCGCCTGCGATTGTAAATAAACCACTGTCTGAACGGAAGATTTCATCCTTACGAGAAATATCTGAAGGATCTTTTCCTTCCTCGTGGATTAATGGTCGTAAGCCGGACCAGCTTGATTCTACATCCTCTGCGTGCAGATCAAGTTCTGGGAACATTCCATTCGCAGCATTTAAGATATAATCGACATCTTCCTTCGTCACACCCGGATCCGCTTGATCACCCTTATAGTTTGTATCTGTTGTTCCGATATATGTTTTTCCTTCACGAGGGATAGCAAACATCATACGTCCATCCTTAAACGGTGTATCGAAATAAAGGGCACTACGTAGTGGGAATCGTTTACCACTTACTACAAGGTGAACACCTTTTGTAAGGTGAATGGTTTTTCCTTTTTTGGAGTTATCCTCTTCACGAAGCTTGTCCACCCAAGGTCCGGTTGCATTCACAATCTTCTTGGCATAAATTTCTTTTTTCTCACCCGTAATTAGATCCGTTGTTTGAACCCCAACAACTTTCTCATCTTTATAAATGAATGTGTCTGCTTTAACATAATTTGAAGCGAGCAGGCCATGATCAATCGCTTTTTTCATCACTTCAATTGTTAATCTTGCATCATCCGTACGATACTCTACATAAACCCCTGCCCCTTTAAGTCCTTCTTTGTTGAGCAATGGTTCTTTTGAAAGAGCTGTTTCGGACTTCAGCATGTTTCGACGTTCATCTCTCTTAACCCCTGCCAGGAAGTCGTATACCTTCAGGCCAAAGGAAGTCGTTAAGTAGTTAAACGTACCTCCTTTGTAGAACGGAAGCATCATCCACAGTGGTGTTGTCACATGAGGTGCGTTCTCATAAACAATGGCGCGCTCTTTCCCTACATCTGCAACGAGCTTTATTTCAAATTGCTTCAAATATCTAAGTCCACCATGAATCAGCTTTGTAGATCGGCTTGATGTACCTGCTGCAAAGTCCTGCATTTCAATTAGTCCGGTACGCAATCCTCTTGATGCAGCATCTAGACCAATTCCTGATCCAGTAATTCCTCCACCTATGATCAACAAATCTAGTTCCGCTTCATTCATCTTGCGCATATTCTCTTCTCTTTGCTTGTATGAAAAACTCATTTCTGCTCCACCCCTGATGTAAAGTGTGCCAGAGACGAAAAAAGGAGACCACAGCAAATTCCGAGTCCTATCTCTAGGAACATTGGAATGCTGTGGCCTCCTCATCGTCTCAGACCGTTATTAACTTATCTAAATTATAGTCCACTTGAAGATTCCCGTAAAGGATTTTGCTTAAAGTAGACTTATTTAAATAATTGATGAGGTTTCCACATTTTGCTGTAACGTTATTTCACGTTTGGCTTAAACCCCATAGTTGCTTTGACTGCCTGTTTCCAGCCGTCATATAAAGCTTCGCGTTCTTCTTCGTCCATGTTTGCCTCATAGGACTTTTCAACCTTCCAGTTTTGAGCAATTTCATCTTTGCTCTCCCAGAATCCTGTTGCAAGCCCTGCAAGATATGCTGCACCAAGTGCTGTTGTTTCGTTAATCACTGGTTTTTCAACTGGTTGGTTTAAAATGTCACTCTGGAATTGCATAAGGAAGTCATTTTTAACCGCTCCACCGTCAGCTCGAAGCTTTTTCACTTCAATTCCTGAGTCAGCAACCATCGCTCTCATCACATCACGTGTTTGATAGGCAAGTGATTCAAGCGTTGCACGAACAAAGTGCTCCTTTGTCGTTCCTCTTGTTAGTCCAAAAATGGCACCTCTTGCTTCACTATCCCAGTACGGAGCACCAAGACCTACAAATGCCGGAACCATATATACGCCATCTGTACTTGAAACTCTCTCTGCATACTTTTCACTTAATTTCGCATCGTTAAACATTCTTAGTCCATCGCGTAGCCATTGAATAGCTGATCCGGCTACAAAAATACTTCCTTCAAGTGCATATTCAACTTTGCCATCGATTCCCCAAGCAATAGTTGTTAACAGACCATTGTCGGATTTAACGGCTTTTTCACCGGTTTGCATGAGCATAAAACAACCAGTTCCATATGTGTTTTTCACCATTCCAGGTTCAAAGCACGCTTGACCAAACAAGGCTGCATGCTGGTCTCCTGCAACACCTGCAATCGGTACATTTTCACCAAAGAAGTGGTAACCGATCGTTTCACCGTATACTTCTGAAGAAGAACGAACCTCAGGAAGCATGCTATGAGGTACGTCTAAAATGTCGAGCAACTCGTCATCCCATTCAAGATCATAAATGTTATACATTAATGTGCGAGACGCGTTCGTATAATCGGTTACGTGTGCTTTTCCGCCTGTAAGCTTCCAAATTAACCACGTATCAATCGTTCCAAAAAGAAGCTCTCCTTTTTCCGCACGCTCTCTAGCACCATCAACGTTATCCAGGATCCATTTAACTTTTGTTCCTGAGAAATAAGCATCAATTAATAGTCCTGTTTTTTCACGGAATAAATCATTGTGTCCAGCCTCGCGAAGCTCCTGGCAAATACCCGCTGTCTGGCGAGATTGCCATACGAGTGCATGGTAGATCGGCTTGCTTGTTTCCTTATCCCATACAACAGTTGTTTCACGTTGGTTGGTAATCCCGATTGAAGCGATTTCTTTTGCTGTTGCTCCTGATTCTGAAAGAACACCTGCAATGACTGATAAAACAGATCCCCAGATTTCATTCGCATCATGCTCTACCCAGCCTGGCTTAGGGAAGTGCTGCGTAAACTCACGCTGTGCGGAATGTACAATTTCCCCTTTTTTGTTAAATAGAATGGCTCTAGTGCTTGTTGTTCCTTGGTCTAGTGATAAGATGTACTTTTTCTCCATTACTGTTTCCCCCTTTAGCTTTGATTAAACACGTTTCATTGACTGTTTTGCTGTTTTTTCTTGGTTTGATTTCACAATAGAGAAGGTTGTAGATAAAGCGACCAACGCTAAGAGTGCAACGACTCCAACAATAATCCCCACAACAGAGCTTTCTAAAAATACATATTGATAAACGACTGCTCCAATGACACCACCAAGTAGTGGTCCGACAATCGGTACCCATGCATAGCTCCAATTAGATGGTCCTTTACCATGGATCGGCAATAGGAAGTGGGCAATACGTGGTCCTAAGTCACGAGCAGGGTTAATTGCATATCCTGTTGGTCCTCCAAGTGAGAAACCAATGGCTGTAATCAACAACCCTACTATAAATGGATTGAGTCCTTCTGAAAACTGATTTGCACCAACTGCAAGTAAACCAAAGATCAATACAGCGGTTCCAATTGCTTCACTAATTACGTTTGATGGGTAATGAGGAATAGCTGGATCCGTTGCAAACACACCAAGCTTTGCTCCCTGGTCCTTTGTTTCTCTCCAATGTGGTAAGTAGTTCAGATATACTACACAAGCTCCTAGGAAAGCTCCTAGTAGTTGACCAGCAATGTAGGCTGGAACTAGATCCCATGAAAATTCACCAATTGCCGCAAATGAGAGCGTTACCGCTGGATTCAAGTGAGCATCACTTACAGTTCCTGAAACATAGATGCCCATTGTAACAGCTAAACCCCATGCAATGGAAATAGCCACCCAGCCTGCCCCTTCTGCTTTTGATTTCTTTAATAAATTACCAGCGACAACACCGCCACCAAATATAATTAAAACCATCGTACCTATCATCTCAGCTAAAAATTCTGCAAACATGTTGTTTCCCCCTCTTGTATAACCTACCCTGATTCCATCTTTTTCTAACACAAAAAAAGAACAGCTTTCTATCCCCGTAGCGCTTACACACTATGGAATAAAAAGCTGCTCTCATTGGCTCATCAGCTTGGCATTATAAACTTAGGTTCACTATAACGCATACATTTCATTTTGTAAACCCTTTCTTTTTACTTTATTCATGATCTTTTTTTAAAGGAAGTAGAATTTGAACGATCGTTCCTTTGTTCACCTCACTTGCATAGGAGATGCTTCCACCCATCTCTTCAATCAAACGAATAGAAACCATTGTGCCAAGACCTGTCCCTTTTTCTTTCGTTGAATAATAGACGGTTCCGATCTTTGCTAATTCCTCTTTACTCATACCTTTTCCAGTGTCACGAATCTCCACTTCAACAAACTGTTTTTTCACGTTCATGGTTACTTCAACCTCTCCACTTGGAGCGGATGCTTCAATAGCATTCTTTAGGAAATTAATAATGGCTTGTTTCAATTTTGAGCGATCTGTATAAACAAACACTTCTTCAGTTGATTGAAGTTCTTTTAGTAGAACACCTTCTTTAAAGGCATAAGGTGTCAGCAGAGTAACCGTGTGAATCAAGCACTCTTTCATGGGAACAGTCCGGCTCTCTCCTAACTGTGGTTTTGATAAGGTTAGATACTCATGAATGATATTCTCAGCTCGATTTAATTCACTTAGTATGAGTTGATAATATTCTTGCTTGGCTTGCGTGTCGTCTTCTTTCATTAATTGAAGAAATCCTTTAACAACAGTTAATGGGTTACGTACCTCATGCGCAATCGATGCCGACAGTTCACTAATCGATTGTTGCCGTACTGCATATAATAATTCGTCCTGCATTCGTTCTCTTTTTAAAAACATTTCGTATAAGGAAGCAGTTATAAACATCGTAAATAAGACAAGCGAGGTATAAACAGCTGAGAAAACCAGTAATTCATCTACGTCAGCTTGAAACGTACCTTCTCTTAGTAATTTAACTAGCGCCAGTATGAGTTGTAATCCAATAGGAATCAAAATACCGAACATCGAGATTTTTAGGCGATTACTCTGAAGGACTCTTTCTTTAAAAAAATGCGTAAAGAGAAGAAAGATAATTGAGTTTAGGATAAGTCCTATCACGCCATAGATAACTATGTCCCCACCTTGATAGATACGAACAAGCAAGACCATTGCGCTGACAGTCAAACCAGCAGTCCGATTTCCATACATGAACGCAATGATGATTGGAACATAGCGCAGGTCCCATAATAGCCCATTATCATGGAAAGGATACGAGACACAAATAATAGCTGCAATCGACATAAAACAAATTAATACGATATTTTTTCGTTTCTTTGGCTGACCTTCATAAATCATCAAATACAGAATAATTGGAACCAGTACAATTAACACATGTAATATTAGCTTCTCAAAAATTCCAAAAATCATGTTGTCGGCGCTCCCCACGTATTAACAATTTCCTTCATGTTGTATATTTCGACATGTTTTAACAGAATCCTGTTTGAGGTTAATAGAAATCTTGTATAAGAATTCCACAAAAGTGGCCTGAACAAAATCGAGTAGGAGGATAATCATTAATTGATTATCCGACCTCTCACACCACCGTACGTACGGTTCCGTATACGGCGGTTCAATATCTTGCGTAC
>NZ_JBNNQX010000025.1:0-32000 GCF_050276055.1 Alkalihalobacillus sp. NPDC127517
AGCCTCTTTGTTTTTTATTTGGTTCTAGGCTGTGGCTTACCAAGTAGGATCGGTACTCTTTTTAAGACAATGATACATGGAATCATTAATAACAAAGTGACAATGGTATAAAACAATGTCCACGGCAACGTGTTGGTTTCATTCATTTCAAAACCTAAGCCATAATAGACGCCTGCCTTCACAAGATTTAAAGCTGGGAAATGTAGAAGTAAAATCACGATAGAATACTGTCCTAAGAAAGACAGAACCTTTAGACGGTAAAGCTTCAGAGCGAGCAAAATGATCCCAATAGATCCTGCTACGCCTCCTAGGTAGAAGAACCAACTCTCTCCGTAAAGGTTTCCTCGCATATCCACCCTTTCCGAATTAAAGTGTTGAGCTACATACGTAATAAGGAATAATCCAGCAATGGACACGATTGTTTTTCTCCATGAAGGCTCATTCCAAACTTGTTTCGTCAGCGCCCCGATTCCATAGAAAACAACGGCGGTTAGAGCAACCAGAATACTCCAAGGCAGTTGATTCGCCTCAATATAGATCGAGCTTGCATACCCCAATACTCCACTTACTATTAGAAAATAGGGAATCCATTTTTCATTTGGACTGATTCGATGGATGAAGTAAAAGAGTAGCTCTACAACAAACAAACACGTTAAAAACCAAATGGCAGGATTATACGTAAGCTGGTAGTCGACGGGTGTGGAGATAAAGATCCCAGAAAACGGAACGATGGGATCTACTTCATCACCCGAAGTAAAGGGGAAGTGTCTTGTCACGTAAAACCAAAAAATGTACGTAAGGAACGAAAAGATAAAATAAGGAAAAAGTAATCCTCGTGCTTTTTTCCAAACGAAAGCACCTATCGATAAAGAAGAGGGCTTAAAGACAATCCCAGATAAATAAAAAAATAAGGGCATATGAAACGCAAACAAAAAACTCTTTACCGTATCATTTACTGGAGCATGACTGAAAACAACTAAAATAATACCGATTCCTTTTGCAACATCAATCCACTTTACTCGTTGGTTCATAGATAAGGCTCCTCTACTAGTGCGATGGAAGTCAAAGTATATCTAATAGGCTACCCTCAATTAGCAGAGTTGAAAACCGTTACAGAGAATGATGATAAATAATACATGGTGTTTCAAGATTATATGGTAAAATAGGTCTATAGTTGCAATCTAAACGTTTTGATCGTTACGATTAACTAACGATTTATTATAAATGTATTTCATATTGTTTCTGGGTACGTAAAGGAGAACGTCTAATGGAGCATTTTCATGGTTCGTACAGTCTACCTCTTGTTCTTTTATCATTTATTATTGCTACAGTTGCATCATATACAGCTCTTGACTTAGCTGAGCGAATCCGTAATGGAAGCGGCATTAAACGGTTTTTGTGGTTAGTAGGCGGTGCGATAACAATGGGCATTGGAATTTGGTCAATGCATTTCATCGGAATGCTAGCGTACTCGTTCCAGTTCCCTGTCTACTATCATGTAGGTACGGTTCTACTCTCGGTCATACTTGCCATTGGTGCATCGGCTATTGCATTATTGGTTGTCAGCGTAAGGGGAGAAAGGCATTCGTTTGTTTTGCTAGCAGGAGGTATATCCATGGCTGCAGCAATCTCAGGGATGCATTATGTTGGCATGGCTGCAGTGTCACTAGATATTACATACGATCTTGGTGTGGTTGCGCTCTCTATCGCTATAGCCGCTCTGGCATCGTTCGCAGCTTTGTGGCTTCTAATATCAATTGGTGGGACAAATCGGTTTTCTCTACTCATAAAGCTTGGTTGTGGTGTTGTTATGGCGATTGCCATAACGGGTATGCATTACACAGGAATGGCCGCTGCGTCATTTCAAATTGGAGATAAAATAGGCTCGGGGTTTATTAACCCTAGAGGCATTGCTTATTGGATTGCCGTCGGTACGCTTTTGTCTCTTGCTCTAACCATTGCAGGAATCATTTTAAATAAGCGTTTCATAGAAAAGGATAGTGACATTGCTCGCCATGAAAGCTGGTACAGGTCCCTGTATGAACATAATATGAATGGAATCATATCCGTTAGCTCAGATGGGACGATTCAACATGTAAATGACGCGGCACAGGAAATGATGGGGCTAGACGCATCGCACATTGTTGCAAAACAAGCTCGTGATATGGGTTTTATAGATGTATCTTCAGAGCTTGAGTTCCAACAATTCAGACGCAGAAAGTATGAAACATGGCTCACTCGTCCGGATCAGAGGACACTTTATCTTACTCTGATGCATGTTCCTGTTGTCGTTGAACAACAAGTTGTAGGAACCCATCTTATGATGAAAGATATAACCATACAAAAGCAGACTGAGAAGAAGATTAAACATTTGGCCTATCATGATGAACTAACTGGACTGCCAAATCGTCGCAAGTTTAATGATCTAATTGAAGAGGCTGTGAATGAGTGTAAGGAAAGTAATCACTCGTTTGCTGTTCTTACGCTTGATATTGACCGATTTAAAATGATTAATGACTCCTTAGGTCATATGTATGGAGATTTATTTTTACAAAAGGTTAGCAATCGAATTACGAAGCTTATAGATGGAGATGACATTATTCTATCTAGACTGGGCGGAGATGAATTCGTTCTGATCTACAAAAAAGAGCTGGGGGATCCATTGGAATCTTTTGCCGCTTGTATCTTAACATTGATTCAAAAGCCCTTTCACTTAAAAGAGCATGATTTCTATATCTCAGCAAGTATTGGTATTGCCATCTACCCTCAACATGGACGGAAAGCGGACGTGTTGCTTCGAAACGCTGATACTGCGTTATATGAGGTTAAAAGAAACATGAAAAATGGCTATCATATTTATACAGATGCGCTAAATGAACATCTGGAAGAAAAACTTACACTAGAATCTGACCTTAGAAAAGGGATCGCAGGTCAAGAGCTCGTTTTGCATTATCAACCAAAGTTCTCGATCGATGGCACAAAGGTTTTGGGACTGGAAGCACTTGTTAGGTGGCAACACCCCCAAAAAGGCTTGCTTTCACCAGGCGTATTCTTGCCTGTTGCTGAAGAAACTGGACTAATCTTTGACGTTGGTGCGTGGGTATTAAAGCGTGCATGCCTGCAGATGAAGCAATGGCAGGACACCGGCGGGCTGAAAATCCCGGTAGCTGTAAACATATCATCTCAGCAATTTCATCAATTAAACTTTGATGAGCATGTACGGTCCGTTCTTTACGAAACAGGATTAGAACCAAGGTTTCTAGAATTAGAGATTACTGAAAGTATGATGATGGATGTGAAAACATCGACCCAAACCCTTCAAAGACTAAGTGAGTTAGGTGTAAAGATCAGCTTAGACGACTTCGGTACAGGTTATAGTTCATTGAGCTATTTAAAGCAGTTTCCAATTAACCGACTAAAGATTGATCGATCCTTTATCTCTGAAATTTTAACTAGTGAGCATGATAAGGCGATCGTTTCTACAATCATTTCAATGGCCAAGCATTTAAAAATGGACGTAACAGCGGAGGGCATTGAAACAAAGGATCAGCTTGACTATTTAAAAACAAATGATCTAATGGAAATTCAAGGGTATTATTACAGTAAACCTCTTCCAACTGACAAAGTTGAAGCACTGTATATGAAGGCCGCTGTAAGTTAAATAGACATGAATTAAAACGGAACCGTACGACGAACACATTGCTATCATGTGTTCGTCTTTTTCATTTTACAAATGAAGTCGGGTTTCTTTCAATGAGACAAGGGTATAGACGGATACATACTCAGCATTCACAAACTGAAGGAGTGATTACATGAACGTATTTACAATAGAACTGGCAACGTCATGGATAGAACAAGCTAAAAAGGATTTGGCATCTGTAAGAGAATATCTTTCACTGATTGATCAGGATGTGGGAGATGGTGATCACGGAGAACATGTTGTGCGTGCATTTGAAAAGATTACTCCTCTAAGGGCAAGTTCCTTTATGACTTTACGAGAGGTTTTTGAATACACTGGTGATGTGTTAATGAAAGAAAAAGGTTCTTCTGCTGTACAACTATATGGAGTCGCTTTCAAAGAGATGGCTTTATCTTTTCATGGGAGTGAAGCCTCGCTAGATGAGTTTAGTCAGGCGATACGTGCTGCAGTAGAAAAGATGAAGGAAGTAGGTCAGACTAAACGCGGAGACAAGACATTAGTAGATGTGTGGGAAGCGATTGCTGAGCTGACAGAAAGAGAAACCAACCTCTCATCGATCAATTTTGAAGATAAAGCAAAAACGGTTTTAAAAGCGTCCAAGTACCTCTTAGCTCAAAAAGGAAAGGCAGCCGAATATGGTTCAGACTCTGTTGGGTTTTTAGACCCTGGAACCGTATCAAGCTACTATCTGTTTGATGCCTTAACCCATGTCTTAAGTGAAGCAGAAGCAAACGAACCAATCAGCCAAACGTCATAATTGAACACTGTCGGGGCTGGCACAAAATGAATAGACGAATAACGAAAGGCAAATGATGAGCGAATCATTTGTCTTTTTATGTTTTTATCAAACAAGCAGAGCGAGTATTCTCCGGGAGCGGAGTGTTATCACTGTCCATGGTCAACTTTACGATTTGGTACAGTCATTATTTTTTAACTTAAAAAAGTGATGAAGGTATGGGGTTCAGCTTTTATCACACACTAATACGTGATATAGTTTGTCGAATTACAAGGTACATAACGGAGTGAAGAGATGAAGAACACATCAGAAGTAAAGTATACACAACTAGCCATAACGCTGGCCATTGGAATCATCCTTTGGTTTATCCCTGCTCCTCAAGGGCTGGATCAACAAGCATGGCAGCTATTCTCTATCTTTGTAGCAACGATCATCGGACTTATCATTAAACCGATGCCCATGGGAAGTGTGGCTATTATTGGTTTATCAGCCGTTGTCCTCACTCAAACACTGGAAATCGGAGAAGCATTAAGTGGATTTCAAAATAAAACAATCTGGCTGATTGTCATCGCCTTCTTTATCTCAAGAGGATTCATCAAGACAGGTCTTGGTGCCAGAATTGCTTATTTGTTTGTTCGTCTGTTCGGGAAACGAACATTAGGTCTTTCTTATTCATTAATTGCAAGTGATCTCATGTTGTCTCCAGCAATGCCTTCCAATACGGCAAGGGCTGGTGGAATCATTATGCCAATTATACGTTCATTGTCTGAAGCATATGGTTCAAGAGTGGAGGATGGAACAGAGAGAAAAGTAGGCTCCTTTCTTATAAAGGCATCCTTCCAGGGGGATATGATTACGTCCGCGATGTTTTTAACGGCAATGGCTGCCAACCCACTTGCTGCACAAATTGC
Source organism: Alkalihalobacillus sp. NPDC127517 (assembly GCF_050276055.1). NCBI lineage: Bacteria > Bacillati > Bacillota > Bacilli > Caryophanales > Bacillaceae > Alkalihalobacillus > Alkalihalobacillus sp. NPDC127517. The sequence continues at coordinate 5,348 of NZ_JBNNQX010000025.1, forward strand.
GGGAAGTATTACAGGTACAGAGATTACGTGGACAGGCTGGATGCTGGCCGCTATTGTTCCTGGCTTAGTTAGTTTGCTCATTATTCCTTATGTCATCTATAAGCTCTATCCGCCAGAGGTGAAGGAAACACCAGAAGCACCAAACATGGCTGTTGAAAAGTTAAAGGAAATGGGAGCCATTAAGCGAGACGAATGGTTTATGATTACTGTATTTATCGTTTTACTTGTTCTTTGGATTGCAGGAGGAAGCATCGGGATTGATGCAACCGTTGCAGCGTTCATCGGACTTGTCATATTGCTTGTTACACAAGTGTTGTCTTGGTCGGATATAAAGAAAGAAGAGGGAGCCTGGGATACTCTCGTTTGGTTCTCTGTTCTGGTCATGATGGCTGAGTATCTAAACAGTTTAGGGATGATCCCTTGGTTCAGCGATCTTATGCAGGGGGCCGTTCAAGGGCTTGGGTGGATGTACACACTTGTGATTCTAGCAGTCGTTTACTTCTATTCCCACTACTTCTTTGCGAGTAATACGGCTCATGTTAGTGCGATGTATGCTGCTTTCCTCTCTGTCATTGTGGCAGCTGGAGCGCCACCTGTTCTTTCAGCATTAGTTCTTGGGTTTTTCAGCAATCTGTTTGGTTGCACAACACACTATGGAAGCGGACCTGCTCCTGCCTTTTTTGGTGCAGGGTATGTGACTCAACAAAAATGGTGGTCACTCGGCTTTTTAATTTCAATCATTCATATTGTTGTATGGCTTGGAATCGGTGGGTTATGGTGGAAGGTTCTTGGCTTATGGTAGGAGATGGAAAGAGCCTTGGACAAAACATGTAAGTAGACCATAAAACATGAACATAGCAATTTATCCGCTACAGGAGAATCCCTCCACTTTTATTGTTTAAACATACGTATGGCGAATGATTCGATCGTTGAATCATTCGCCATTTTTAATTTGGGCGATCGTTTTGTCTTAGCCCCTTTCTTTGCTGAGCGTTGATACCCCGTTAGCATGTAGAAGCATTGGGATTCCGAGCAGTGCAAGGAGTGCTCCTCCCCAGAACATAGCTGATAATCCAACCAACTCTGCTATGGTTCCTGCAAGAATCGGACCTAAAAAAATACCAAGTGCGTAAAAGGATTGATAAAATCCCATGACAGACGTTCGTAATGAATCAACGGGTAAGCTAGCAATTTTCCCAAGTAATAAAGGGAAAAACAATCCTAGTGCCAGACCCAGAAGACCATGGACAAGACTTAAACTGATTAGTGAAGAAGTGAATGGTATGAGAACAAGGGAAATCCCTGTAGCTATAAGACAAATAAGTAAAATGAGCTTAGTGTGCCGCTCTTGTAATGGCAAAAAAGCAAGGCTTAAGGAAGCAATCGCATGTGGAACAAAAAACGCCATCACCAGCCAGACAAGTGTCCCTTCGTGAATTCCAATCGTGGCTGCATATATTGGGGTGAACCCAAATATGGTGATAAAGAGAATGCCATGGCCGATCATTGATAAACCAGTAATCGCAAAAAGAGAAGGGACTCGAATCGTTGCCATCACGTAACGTTTAAATGATGTACGCTCATCCTGTTGAATTTTTTCTTGTGGAACCACTTTTATCATACAAGACAAAAGAAGTCCAATTGCGGATGCTAGAACAGCAATCCAAAAGGGCAATGTCCACCCGAATGATTGAACAATGAAGCCGGCGAGTGCCATACTTACAAATTGAGGCATAACGGTTAGAAATTGTAGTGTACCCATGGCCCGAGAGGATTGTGTTCTGTCAAAATATTGGGCATAAAGAATGGTCGCCATCACCCACATTGAAGCCGTGATCCCGGCAAGCAATCTGGCCGTGAAAATGGCGAAAAAGGAATCAAACCACACAAGCAATAGTCCGCTTACGATTGCGACAGCGAATCCGCCAATATAGAGTTGTTTTCTGAGGCGATGAAGAATGTCGGAAAGAATGCCTAAAGGAAACCGTAACAGAACCTGTGTCACACCATAGCTCCCTAAAATGATTCCAATCGCAGAGTAGGTAAAATGTTTCGTTTCCAGATACAAACTAAAAGTCGGTACGTAAATATACGTAGCGAACCAAAAGCAAAACACTGTCGATAAAAACAACACATGATCTTTAAACGTGATCCTCACACTCTTTTGTTGAGTAGCCTCCATACTTTAGTCCCCCCGAGGTAATCTTAGATGTTCTTCTTTTTTATTTACCCTTATTAAACCTATTACATGTCGAGAGCGCTTGCAAGGAGCTTGCTTGAAGGGCTTTAAAGGCTCTACAATAAAAGAGTAGGACCAATCAGTTCAAGGAGGGGTTTACGATGACTCGATCACAAGATGTTATGAACCAGACTGAACAATTTGGTGCAAAGAATTATCACCCACTTCCAGTTGTGCTTTCAGAGGGAAAGGGCGTATGGGTGCGTGATCCTGAAGGGAACAAATACATGGATATGCTCAGTGCATATTCTGCGATGAATCATGGTCACTGTCATCCCAAAATCATTCAGGCCTTAAAGGATCAGGCAGAGAAAATTACATTAACATCACGAGCGTTTCATAATGACCAGTTAGGTGCCTTTTATTCAAAGGTAGCGGAACTCTCAGGCTGTGAGATGGTTCTTCCGATGAATACAGGCGCAGAAGCAGTAGAGACAGCTATTAAGGCTGCACGGAGATGGGCGTATGATGTAAAAGGCGTAGCGCAGGATCAAGCAGAAATCATTGTTTGTGAAGATAATTTTCACGGTCGAACGATGACGGCTGTTTCACTTTCTTCAAATGAGGAATATAAGCGAGGATTTGGACCGATGCTTCCTGGCATTAAAGTCGTCCCATACGGAGATGCCGATGCGTTAAAGGAAGCGATCACCAAGCAAACCGCTGCATTTTTAGTTGAACCGATTCAAGGAGAGGCGGGAGTCATCATTCCACCTGATGGGTATTTAGAGAAGGCCGCCGAGCTTTGCCATGACAATCAGATTCTCTTTATAGCTGATGAAATCCAATCTGGGTTGGGTCGTTCAGGGAAACGGTTTGCATGCGATTGGGCAAATGTTTCGCCGGACCTCTATATTTTGGGGAAAGCATTAGGTGGTGGAGTCATGCCAATCTCTGCTGTAGTGGGCAGCAAAGAAGTGCTTGGAGTATTTGACCCAGGTTCACATGGATCCACGTTTGGAGGCAATCCCTTAGCTAGTGCTGTGGCCATAGCTGCAATAGAGGTTCTTCATGAGGAAAAGCTTGTCGAAAAGTCCTTGGAGCTTGGAGAGTACTTGATGGAGAAGCTTAAGACCATTAAGAATCCCGCTATAAAAGAAATTAGAGGTAGAGGATTATTTATTGGAATCGAACTAACAGAGCCGGCCAGACCTTATTGTGAAAGGTTGAAAGAAAAAGGGTTACTTTGTAAAGAAACGCATATGAATGTTATTAGACTGGCTCCTCCTCTCGTGATTACAAAAGAAGAACTTGACTGGGCATTCCAACAGCTTTATTCAGTTTTACATCGTGCGAAATAGATAAATGAGAATGAGGTCGATCTTTCGGCCTTTTTTATATACATAATAGATTTGGAAAGTGAATCAAATATTCTGGAGTGGCGGAGCGATGCTTACGGGTGGATTTGTTCTTTTTTCCAACGATTAAATTCAATGAACTCATGAAATTGTTCTTTACTGATTCCTGATTCAATGGCTTTTTTTACTAACTGAACCCATTCCTTATCCAACCCATTTGAGTCGTTTGTCGCATCATTTCCATAGAGTAGCGTCTCAATTGGAACATTTAGGATGAGTGAAATTTTCTCTAAAAAATGAATCGATGGATTGGACTGAATGTTACGTTCAATGGAACTTAAATAGGATTTTGCTACGCCAGCATTTTCAGCTAGCTCTGACAAGGAAAGTCCTCGGTCTAATCTGCATTTTTTCACTTGTTTTCCAATCATGTGTGAGTCCCTCGCTTATACGTCTAATGTTAGTGGCTATTATAACAGCCTGAGTTTTGTTCTGTAAACAGAACATTTCACCCGACACTTGACAAGACAGTACCTTCACAATTGTTTTCCCAATCCATCATCGGATTGGTTTTATTCCAAAAATGGTAGTAAACCAAGTATCAATTAACATTGTTCGATATACCGAACGATGCTGATTCTAATAAGAACAAAGACTAAAAAAATCTTTAGATCTATCAGAATGGTATCGTATGTCTAAGAGAGAAAGTCATTGCAAGCACCAAGTGGGAGGGCTAAGATAAGGGAAGAAGAAAGAGGGCCAAAACGGGGAGTATTGGTTTGTCTCAAGAAGGAGTTACGTTTGATGGTACGTTGTAAAACGTTGTTTGATTTTATTGATCCTAAAGAGTATCGATTTGTTCAAGTATGTTCCGCGTGTGGACATCCACATTTCTCAAAAAGAGAAGAGCGCACAGAGTCTTGTCTAAACTGTTCAGGCAATGAATACAATGTGGTTCCATTTTTTAATCCTGCTGAGGACTATGCTTTAGATGCAGATTATTATGCGATTACGATGATGTACGCGTTGTGGAAGCAGGATGTCCATAAAAACAAAGTGGTTTATGATGATTTTTACCGCAAACCTCCTTTCATTCGCGGAGTGGGTGATTATCGGGGCGAATTAGGTGGATACGTTGCATTTGGTGGATTGGGTCATCTGATTTCGATGCTTGATCATCTTTATTTTAACGAGCAGGATATTGAGTATTTGCGTCAACAGCCTGAGGCTTTTGATGAAGCCTTTTTGGAAGAATTACGCACGTTACGCTTTAGTGGAGATCTTTATTCCATTGAAGAGGGGAATCTGGTTTTCCCTAATACACCTACTCTGCGTATTGAAGCACCCGTTTGGGAATGTATTTGGATTGAAGCGATGCTTTTAAACACAATTAATTCGGAGTCGTTATTACTGACTAAGGGTTCTCGGTTAGTGACAGTAACAGGCGGAGATGTGTTGCTTGAGATGGGGAAAAGACGTGCACAAGGAAGAGATTCAAGTGTGTATGGTGCTAAAATGGCTTATATCGCTGGATTTGATGCGACAAGCAACGTGAAAGCTGGAAAAGCATTTGATCTTCCTATTACGGGTACCATGGCACATGTCTATATTATGTTTCATGAAAGCGAGTATGAGGCATTCAAATCGTATGCAGACACATTTCCTGAGAAAGTCATTCTGTTACTCGACACAACGAATACGCTCGGAAGTGGACTTCCAAATGCCATTCGAATTGCAAAAGAAATGGAGCAACGAGGCCAGCGTCTTGTAGCCGTCCGTTTAGATAGCGGTGACTTGGCTTATTTATCTAAGAAAGTGCGCAAACGTTTAGACGCGGAAGGCCTCGAATATGTGAAAATTTCTGCAACAAATGATTTGGATGAAGCAACCATTGCCTCGTTAAAGCAACAAGGCGCCCAAATTGATATATGGGGAGTCGGTACTAAATTCATCACGGCCTATGATCATCCCGCACTTGGTGGCGTCCATAAAATTGTCGCTCGCAGCCCTTTCCAGCATGAACAAAAAGAGGATGGCGCGACCTATGAACAGGATGATTGGATTTCGTTAATTAAGATATCCGAAAGCATTGATAAAGTATTAAACCCAGGCCGTAAAAAGGTGTATCGTTTATATGATCATAATCATATGGCAAAAGGAGATTACATTTGCCTTGCGCACGAATCGCTTGAAGGCAAGGACGAAATTGTTTTAAAGCATCCAACAAATCCATTGAAGTCAAAAGTGATCCGCCACTTCACCTTCGAGGAGCTTCATAAGAAAATCTTTGAAAATGGTGAACTGGTTTATGCGAAGCCAACCCTTCGACACATTCGAGACTATCATCAATCAAGTAAAGCAACGTTTTGGGAAGAGTATTTACGCTTAGAGGTTCCTGAGGTATACCCAGTCGTTCTCTCAGATGAACTTAGAGAGCTTAAAGAACAAATGATAGCTGGCAAAAACACTAAATAAACTCATGAGGTGGCACCCTTGAAAATTGGAGTATATGGTTCTTCATTTGACCCAATCACGAATGTACATCTTTGGACAGCTTCAACGATATGTCATCGCAAAAAACTCGATAAGATCTTGTTTCTACCAGCGGCAAAGGAACGACGTGATAAAAGTCTTCAAGGCGGTGACGAGCATAGAACAGAGATGGTGAATCTGGCCATTGCTGATGACCCAAGATTCGAATTGTCTACGGAAGAAATGAATGCACCAATTGGACAGCAATACACATACTACACGATGCAACGGCTAAAGAAACAGTATCCAAACGATGAACTATACTTCGTGATGGGTGCTGATATTCTCGTAGATATTGGAAATGGAAGCTGGGTAAAGGGTGAAAAGCTAGTGGAAGAGCATCAGTTCATTGTGATGGCTCGTGATGGAATTGATATGCTAAAAACCATTTCAGCTTCCCCCTTACTTAGAAATGCAGACGATGGACGCTTCCACCTTGTTGATAAAGGACTCGCAATGGAAATCAGCTCAACCTACATTCGTCAAGAATTTAGTCGAGGCGGAGAACCAAGATACCTCCTACCAGAAATCTGCTATCAATATATTTTGAGGCATGGTTTGTATCAGGATAGTGAGTAGGTTGGGAATTAGGCAAAGTCTCTTAATTTAAGGTGAATTTGAAAGTTGAGTATAAAACATTTATCTCCTTTAGAGAGCATGAAATTCGCTCCCGAGATGGCAGGCACATCTCGCCGGGCAGGGTAGTTCAACCCTGCCCTTTTCTCCCTTCGGAGTCGGCCTGCCATCTCGTCCGCTAAGTATCTGCAGAAACGGTATAGTCCCTTCTAGCATCGATTAAATGAATAGGCTGGGGAAAATTAAAAAATGGATTAAGGAAGGCAAATGATCGATTGAGCGAATCATTTGCCGTTCGTGTTTTTATGGAACACTAATCGAAAAGATGTAAAATTCCTATGGTAGATAACATGCTCAAGACACTGTAGTAGCGGTACACACAAAAGAGGCTGAGACCGGTATGCGTATTTGTGAGTTTCACTTGGAACGGATATACTCCTATATTTTTTGTATTGCCCCTTCATATTCCTCTCCTCCTTTTCCATTCACTCCTTCATTTTTCTATAAAAGAATCCGATAAACACAAGTGAATGCCTTTAATTTGAAAAAGGAGAGCGTCCGGATGCGAACAAAAAAGAAAAAACAACAGAAAAAAGGCTTCAGTCTGCGGATGAAGCTAATTATTTCATATCTTTTAATCCTTATTGTTCCACCTCTAGTCATTGGATATTTCTCCTATCATAGTGCAAGAGACAATACGGAAACGATGATGATGGAAGATGCACAGGAAAATATTGAACTAATGGATGGAATGATTAATCAATACATACGGTCACAGTCACAGAACTTAAATATGCTCGTTGATGCGTTAGCCGATGATTCATTGGAAGACTCAGCAAACGAGACAGACGTAGCTGTTTTTTTAGAACAGTTTAACCTCTCTCAGGATGAAGTTGAACAGGTAGTGTTAGGGTTGGATAATGGTAACTTTGTGTATCAACCATCCTCTATTGAATATCCAGATTCGTTTGATGTCAGAGAACGTTCATGGTATCAGCAGGCTAAAGCGTCTAAGGGAGAGGTCTTCGTATCAGCTCCTTACACGTCACTTGCGACAAAAAAGGTTTCGGTTACATTAGCGAAGGCTTTAGAGAATGAAGCAGGCGTTGTGGCAATTGATTTGGAGCTAGATCAATTAACAGCGATGATTGAATCAAGCCATGTGGGAAAAGAGGGGTATTTATTTCTCTTAGATCGTAATCAGAGCTTTATCTCTCATCCAACCAACGATTTAGGAACCGTTGCACAAGAGGATTTCTTTGCAAGTATGTATCAATCAGAAGAGGGATCGTTCGCATATACGTATGATTCTGAAGAAAAGTATATGAGCTTCTTAACAAATGAACAAACTGGCTGGAAGCTTGCTGGGACATTTTTTATGGATGAAATTGATGATGCTGTAAATCCGATATGGCGGAGCACAATTACAGTCATTGTCATTACTTTAGTTCTCGGCTTAATTATGGCGTCTGGTATGGTTCTATCCATTGTGCAACCGATCCGTCGACTAACTAAGACAGCTGCACGTATTGGGACTGGTGACCTGAGTGAAAGCAATGAAAAGAGATATACCCGTCATGATGAGATTGGACAGCTTACCCAGTCGTTTGAGCAAATGCGCGTTTCCTTTCTTGGACTTCTACAAGGGGTACTGGATAAGTCTAATCAAGTCGCCGCTGCCTCTGAACAGTTACTAGCAAGCTCTCAGCAGAATACACAGGCTACTCAGCAGATTACAAAAGCGGTACAAGAGGTAGTAAGCGCGTCTGATGAGCAGTCGGAATCAATGAAAACAAGCACCAAAAAAGCGGACCAGCTCTATCAATCTGTTCTTCAAATTACAGATGAAACAAAGACCGCTAACCAGACAGCAAGTCAGGTGCAAGATGTGGTAGCTACAGGAAGTCAAGCGGTCAAGTCAAGTATGAACCAGATGAATATCATTAAAGAAACAAGTGTCGCAGTAGCAGAGCGTATTGGCGAGCTCGCTGATAGTTCAAAGGAAATCAATCAGGTCACATCACTCATTAAAGAAATCGCAGAACAAACCAACCTGCTTGCTTTAAATGCATCGATCGAGGCTGCACGAGCTGGAGAGCATGGAAAAGGCTTTGCGGTTGTTGCACAGGAGGTTCGAAAGCTTGCAGAGCAATCAGCAGCTGCCAGCGAACAAATTCACGAGATGATTCTATCGATTGAAAAGCAAGCAAACCAAGCAACCGATGCGATGCAGGTGGGCGGTTCAGAGGTAGACAACGGGATCAAAGTAGCAGAACAAGCGGACCATTCATTTGCTAGTATTGATCAACAGATGCGGAGCATGGTTGAGAAAATACATGTTGTAACAAACGAAGCAAATCATGTTTCAACAGGGGCAAAGGACTTTGCCAAAGTGTTTATGGAGCTTTCAGCAAGTACCGAGGAGACGACTCAGGAAATGCAAACCGTCTCTGCTTCCACAGAAGAGCAGCTAGCTTCTATGGAGGAGATTGCAAGCTCAGCAGAAAACCTGTCTGCCCTATCCGAAGAGCTTCAAAAGCTGGTTCAAGTATTTAAGTGGTAGACAAAAGATAGTTCAAACGGAAAAGACGAATGATCCCAATTTAAAAGGGGCATTCGTCTTTTCCGTTTTGTTTTCTACTTGAACTCTATTATCTGAATATTTTCTTTGGTATAGTGTGTTGAAGGGTTATCGTATGAAAGGTAGTAAAGACTTATGACATATAAAAAATCATCTAAAAGAAGCTATCGTCTGCAAACAGTCATTGTTGTACTAGTCTGTTCTGTTCTGGTGCTAGCTCTTTCTTTGGCAGGAATTCTAGTTGCATTGGATAATGCGAAAGCAACTAAGTCTTCGCTTGAGGACAAAGTGTGGACAATAGCCACTTCATTTGCCAGGTCACCAGTTGTCATAGAAGGGCTAGAGAATGAAGAGACACTTGAGCGACTGCAAGAATATACAGAGGAAGTTCGCAGTGAAACAAATGTAGAATATATCGTGGTTATAGATATGGATCGTATCCGCCTGACTCATCCTATATCTGAAAAAGTTGGAGAGCAGTTTGTAGGGAGTGATGAAGGACGGGCCTTTGAAGGAGAAACCTATTCATCGACCGCAGAGGGTACGCTTGGTGAAGCGCTCCGCACATTCATTCCTGTTTACAATGAACAAACTGGGGAACAAATAGGGGTGGTAGTGGTTGGGATCTTGACAGATCATATTAATGCAGCTGTGTATCGTAGTCAGCTCATGGTATGGATCGGCGGATTACTTGGCTTGTTAGCTGGATTAATAGGAGCTATTTTGCTTGCAAGAAAAATTAAACGATCGATGCAGAACCTTGAACCATTGGAAATTGTCGAGTTACTTGAAACAAGAGAAGCCATGCTATCCTCTGTTCAAGAGGGAATCATTGCAGTTGACGCAGAGGGTAAAATTATTCTATTAAATGATGCAGCTACAAGGATCTTAAAAAAAGCCGGAAAAGCAGACTCTATCTTAGATAAAGATATGAACGATGTTTTACCTGAGTTTGGGTTACAGGAAGTACTAAAAACAGATGCAATGGAGAGAAATAAACCCCTTACACTTCACGAGCTTGAACTCGTTGTTAATCGCGTTCCACTTCGTTCAAACGGGGAGAGATTAGGAGCGATGGTCACGTTTCAGGATAAAACAGAGTTAACACTAACCATTAATCAACTCTCTGGTGCAAGGTCCTATGCAGAAGCGTTAAAAGTTCATACGCATGAATTTATGAACAAGCTACACGTGGTTTCGGCAATGGTCCATACGGAGTCATACGGGGAGTTGCAAGAATACATTCGGACCATCTCAACTTACTATCAGGAGGATGTTGGTTGGGTTTCCAGACATGTGAATGATCCAGTATTGGTTGGGTATCTTCTTAATAAACTGAAGATGATAAAAGATGCGGGGATTGAAGTTCAACTTATGGGTGAGACTCCTTGGCCCGTGATCAAGGAATCAAAGCAGTTAAATGCTCTCATCACTGTAATAGGGAATAGCTTAGATAATGCTATGGAAGCTCTTAAAGAAAGTGAGCACTCAATCATTCATCTTACAATTGATTGCGCTGACTCCACAATTCTGTGGATGGTGAAGGATAATGGAGCCCCAATTAGTCAGGCGATGATAGATCGCTTGCTGGAAAAAGGAAGTTCGACAAAGGGTGAAGGAAGAGGCTACGGGTTGTATGTAATGAAGACATATGTAGAAGAAATAGATGGAGAGCTAAGTTTGACTGCAAATCATGATACAGGCGTTACACTAAAGGCAACATTGCCAATACAAGGAGAACGATATGATTAATGTGTTAATCATTGAGGATGATCCAATGGTCGCTAAATTTAATGGGATTTATCTTCAGCGAATACCTGGGTTTTCTTTAATTGGAACAGCTAGTACGTTAAAAGAAGCATGGTTATTCCTAGAACAAAATGATGTTCATTTAATTTTACTTGATCTTTATATTAGTCAGGAGAATGGTTTAGATTTGTTGACGGACTTACGTAATCAACAGCTAGAGACGGATGTAATTGTCGTAAGCTCAGCCAATGATCAAGCCTCTGTTCAAAAATCGTTACGATTCGGAGCTGTTGATTATTTAATGAAACCATTTGAATTTGAACGCTTTAAGGAAGCGTTGCAGCATTACGCCAAGCGGTTTAATCGATTACGGACAGAAGCATTGAAACAAGAAGAATTGGATCAATTATTTTTAGTGAAGAGCAATGAATATGATGGTGAGCAGGAGGAGCTACCAAAAGGAATTACAAAACAAACGTATCAGAAGGTTTTAAATGAAATTAATCGATTAAGTGGATGGTTTTCAACTGCAGAATTAGCAGAAGCTTCATCAATTTCCAGAGTCTCGCTCAGAAAATATCTTCGTTATCTAGAGGAACAAGGGTTAATAGATAGTAGTATGTCATATGAGGGCTCAGGGAGACCACTTAATCAATACAAACTAAGTACGAAAGGTAGTGAATTTATCTTATCACTTTTATCGGAGTGACTTACATAAGTTTCATAAGTGTAGTTATTAGTTTCTTTTAGTGGACGTCTAAAGAAAACTAATTCAAAATGAAGTAAACGCTTTCATTAGGGGGAATCAATAGATGAAAACTTTCACTCAAGGAATTTGGCAGAGCTTATGGCAGTCTCATAGGCAAACGAAGCGATTACTAAATGTGTTTTCCTATCAAAAGGATGCAACGGCTAGAAACGTAACAAGTCAACAGACGCAGGAAAGAACAGATAAAGCACCAAAGCAGGATCCAACTAAAGAGCCTGATGAAAAGCGACCTTATAAAACACCACAATTAATTGGACTTATTCTTGGCCCGCTACTTTTTTTATTTACGCTCTTATTCTTTCAACCAGATGGACTTTCATTTGAAGGGAAAGCTGTTTTAGCTGTTACTTTATGGGTTGCAACATGGTGGATTACAGAAGCTATTCCAATTCCAGCAACGTCTCTGCTACCGATTATTCTTCTTCCATTAACTGGAGCACTAGAATCTGACGCTGTAGCTTCTGCATATGGAAATGATATTATCTTTTTATTCTTAGGTGGATTTTTCATTGCAACAGCAATGGAGAAGTGGAACCTGCATAAGCGCATGGCACTATTGATTATTTCCTTAATAGGCACAAGTACTCAACGTATATTACTTGGCTTCATGGTTGCAACAGGATTTCTTTCAATGTGGGTTTCAAATACGGCAGCTGTTATGATGATGATTCCTATGGGACTTGCCATCACCGCACAGGTTGCTTCTGCCTTAAAAGGGAAACCAGAAGAGAAGGAGCTTCCCAAGTTTGAAAAAGCATTAATTTTTGGAATTGGCTATGCCGGAACGATTGGTGGACTTGGTACTTTAATTGGTACACCACCCAATATTATCTTAGCTGCTCAAGTAAGTACGCTTTTTGATGTGGAGATTTCGTTTGCATTATGGATGCTCTTTGCCGCCCCTGTAGTTGTTATTCTTTTATTTTTAAGTTGGCTTTATCTTGGTAGGTATGCATTTAAGATGAGCATTAAAGGTCTACCTGGTGGGCAAGAAGTGATTAAGAGAGAAAGACAAGCACTAGGACGTATTTCAACAGAAGAAACACTAGTCTTAATTGTCTTTTTAGTAACGGCATTTTTATGGGTAACAAGAGAACTAATCTGGACTGAACTTTTTCCTACTCTTGATTTAAAAGACGGAATGATTGCTATGTTTGCAACCGTTGTACTCTTCCTTCTTCCGGCTTCTAAAAAAGTAGGGTCTCGCATCTTAGAGTGGAAGGATTCTAAAGACATCCCGTGGGGTGTGTTATTACTCTTCGGTGGAGGACTAGCCATTGCAGCAGGCTTCACGTCCTCAGGCTTATCTGACTGGATGGGTGAACAGCTTAGAGTGCTAGACGGGCTTCATATTTTCTTAGTGATTGTTGCAGCAACCCTATTAATTATGGGGATGACGGAAATTACTTCCAATACAGCAACAGCTACAATGATTATGCCAATCGTTGCGGCACTTGCCTTAGCTATTAACGTGCATCCATATGCAATTATGGTTCCATGTGCGATGGCTGCAAACTGTGCTTTCATGCTGCCAGTTGGCACCCCGCCAAACGCAATTATTTTTGGTACCGGAAAGCTCAAGATTGTTGAGATGGTGCGAGTGGGGTTTGTTGTGAATCTTATCGCAACAGTACTTATTATTCTTGCTGTTTATTACTTACTTCCAGTGCTTTGGGATATTGACTTAACCATTTTCCCGGAATCGTTTAAGTAGGATCACTCATGATAATAGGCGACCAGATTTCTCTACTTAGAGTGATCTGGTCTTTTTTTTGCATGGAACGCTGGCAACAGTCTTCTCATTGTTTCATTTCCATATGGCTATGATACACTTATAAGTAAACGATACATTGAATTGAAAAGGAGCATGAGGATGACCAACGAAACCGTACAATACATCCAAGAAAATCGAGAGAAGCATTTGAAGGAGTTAATTGAATTTCTACGTATTCCGAGTATTAGCGCGTTATCAGATCACAAAGCAGACGTAAGAAAAGCTGCGGAATGGATGGTTGGTTCTCTTAAAGAAGCAGGACTTCCAACAGTTCAACTAATGGAAACACCTGGTCATCCGGTTGTATACGGAGAGTGGAGTCATCCGGACAATACACACACAATTCTTGTATATGGGCATTACGATGTACAGCCGGTTGATCCGGTAGAGCTGTGGGACAGCCCTCCTTTTGAGCCAGTTATCCAAGATGAAAAGCTTTATGCACGTGGTGCGAGTGATGATAAGGGCCAAACGTTTATGCATGTCAAAGCAGTAGAAGCCATGCTTAAAGTGAATGGTACATTACCGTTTAATGTTAAATTCCTTGTTGAGGGAGAAGAAGAAATCGGCAGTCCAAGCCTGGACGCATTTGTATCAGAACATAAAGACTTACTTGCGTCCGATATTCTAATGATCTCTGATACACCGATCCTCGGTAAAGGAAAGCCTGCTGTCTGCACCGGGTTACGTGGCTTATGTAGTCTCCAAGTCGATGTAAAAGGGGCAAAGGGTGACTTGCATTCAGGGTTGTATGGAGGAGCCGTCCAAAACTCGATCCATGCTCTAGTCCAATTACTTAGTACACTACGGGACGTGGAGGGGAAAATTCAAGTAGAAGGCTTCTACGATGGTGTGATTGAGCCGACTGAAGAAGAACGAGAAGGCTACAAGAAGCTTGGAAATTACGAGGAAGAACTTAAGTCAGAGCTGGGTGTGAATGAACTATTTGGAGAAGCTGGATACACAGCACGTGAACATACATGGGTGCGACCAACCTTAGAAGTGAACGGAATCTATGGAGGCTTTCAAGGAGAAGGTGTCAAGACAGTTATTCCATCTCTTGCCCATGCGAAAATCACTTGCCGACTTGTTCCGGGCCAAGATCCAGATACGATCTCTGAACTGATTGAGGACCATTTAAAAGCACATACTCCACCTGGGGTAACCGTAAACACAACTCGTTTTGATAAAGGAAAGCCGTTCCTGGCACCAACGGATCACCCAGCCTTTAAAACGGCAACGGATTCGTATGAAAAAGTGTACGGAGAACCAGCTTTGTTTACACGTATGGGTGGATCCATTCCTGTTGTGGAAACATTCGACCAAGTGCTCTCAATCCCCATCCTGTTAATGGGCTTCGGATTGCCAAGTGAGAACTTCCATGCACCGAACGAGCATTTTCATTTAGAGAATTATGACAAGGGCATTGAAACATTACTAACATTCTGGGACACACTTTCATTATAAACATCGTCACAAAAGATAGGAGATTACCATGACTACACAGACAGAGAAAAAAGAAATTAAACTAGTTGCATTGGATATTGATGGAACATTACTTAACTCTTCACACACTTTATCAAACGAAAATATCGAGGCAATTAAAGAAGCACAGGATAAAGGCGTATATGTTGTTCTAAGTACTGGACGTTCATTAATGACAACCAGTGAACACGCAGAAACATTAAAGCTTACATCCTATCTTGTCACTGTAAACGGGAGCGAGATTTGGGATCGAGACTTAAATCTCGTTGAACGAAATAAGCTGGATAGCCAGTTTGTTCAGAAAATGTGGGACCTTCGTAACGAACATGGTACACATGCTTGGGCTACGTCAGTGGACAAGGTATGGAGAAACGAAATGCCCGAGGATATCCACCAGTCCGAATGGCTGAAGTTTGGGTTTGATGTCATGGATGATGACACTAGACTTACCATTTTAAAAGAGCTTGAAGCCCATCCTGAGCTTGAGATTAGTAACTCAAGTCCAACAAACCTTGAAATTAATGCAGCAGGCGTAAATAAAGCGCAGGGACTAAAGAAAGTATGTGAGTTTCTTGGACTGACAATGGATCAAGTGATGGCTGTTGGCGATAGCTTAAATGATTTAGCTATGATTAAAGAGGCCGGTCTTGGTGTGGCAATGGGTAATGCTCAACCACTTGTGAAAGAGACAGCTAATTGGGTAACAACCACAAATGATGAAGCAGGAGTTGCTCATGCCATCAGAACGTGGGTACTCTCATAAGGCAGGTGACCCTCATGGAAAATGGTGTAATCGCAGACATAACACCTGAGGATGCAGTGGAAGTGATTCACTGGAAATACGAGGCACCCTATGACTTTTATAATATTCGAGCTCAGGCTGAAGCGATGCAGGAGTTTCTGATGAACCCTTATTATACCGTTCGGTGTGGAGGGCAGCTTGTTGGGATCTTTTGTATTGGTACATCTGCCCAGGTGCCTGAAGGTCGAGCAACGGGTATGTACGTGGAGCGGTTTATTGATTTAGGGCTTGGAATGGCGCCAAAGCAAACAGGTCAGGGAAGGGGACGTGAATTTCTCCTAAGAATCATCTCTTTTCTAAAAGAGACCTATCCGAATACTGGAGTGCGTTTGTCTGTCGCGACATTTAACCAACGGGCTATCAAGCTGTACGAATCGATTGGTTTTCATCGTGTCGCATCCTTCCCGGCAGAAGATGCCGACTTTATCATTATGACTCATCCCACACTTCTTGCAGTAGATGAAACAAATTAGTACGAGCCTGGGACATAACTAAAAATAAACGCAAAAATGGCGAATGATTCGCTCGTTGAATCATTCGCCATTTTTTTCATAAACGAGCGGGTGTGAACCCGACACTCCTACGGAAAAGTACGTGGTGAAGACACTGTAGCGACGATACCCGCAAAAGGGGCTGAGGCCGTACCCGCGGGTGGGAGGGTTCTCCTGTAGCGGATTTGTTGCTATATTCGTGTTTTCATGAGTGATTTATGTTATGTCTCACCTTATTTTTAGTTCGTACTTTTGCTTAACGTAGTCTTTTGCACTGGCTGTGGTCGAACCCACTTGGAGATGACCCCATGTGTTGGAGAGAAAATAAAACTAATGACAAACACAATACCTGTTGAAAAAGCCATGGATCCTGATACGGAGGTATCCAGCCAAACAGCAATGTAATACCCAGCTATTGAAGAAATAACACCAAACAATGCGCTTAACAACAGCATGACGGACAAGCGCTCTGTCCACAAGTAAGCTGAAGCGGCCGGTGTAATTAACATCGCAACAACCAAGATCGCTCCAACTGCGTCGAATGATGCCACCGTTGTTAACGAAACAAGTGTCATAAATAAGTAATGAAGTCCAACGACAGGTAGACCGAGACTTGCAGCAAGCGCAGGGTCAAATGCAGTGAGCTTCCATTCCTTATAAAAGGCTAGGATAAGCCCAAGCACAAGAAGGAATACACAGAATAACGTTAAGGTTGCAATAGGTACTTCAAAACCGATTAATGGTAGAGCGACTGTATTCCAAGGGATAAACGCAATCT
Source organism: Alkalihalobacillus sp. NPDC127517 (assembly GCF_050276055.1). Classification (NCBI taxonomy): domain Bacteria; kingdom Bacillati; phylum Bacillota; class Bacilli; order Caryophanales; family Bacillaceae; genus Alkalihalobacillus; species Alkalihalobacillus sp. NPDC127517. The sequence continues at coordinate 22,422 of NZ_JBNNQX010000025.1, forward strand.
CTCCCATCAATGTGTGTTTAATATCGAGGTGTGTATTCCCAATACTTGTTGAAACCAAGATCACACCGATAGCAAATAAACTTGTAAATACAACACCGATCGAGGCATCATATTGTACACCCTTTGATTGGAACCACTGTACAAGGTAAGTGGTTAGTAGACCGGCAAGAGCGGCTCCGATTAGCATGTGCACACCTTCTAAGCTGTGTGTAATCATAAAGGCCAGCACTATGCCAAGGAGAACCGTATGACTAATGGCATCTGCCATCATGGCCATCCGTCTTAGGACTAAGAAGACACCGATCATTCCACACGACATTCCAACTAAAGAAGCGGTAATAAGTATCCAAGCTACATATGTCATGCTTTGCCTCCCTTAGGCTCAGTCTCACGCCGTAGCGAACGGTGTTCCAGCCACTCGATCAACAATCCTTTTTCTTTTCCAATTACAAGGGAAACAAGAAAGAGGCATGAAGCTGCGAGAACAATAAATGGTCCAGTCGGCCAGCCTGCTCCCTGAGCACTAATAAAGGTACCGAGAGCACCGGAAATCCCTCCAAAAGCAGCTGATAGGCCCATCATCGTTTTAAAAGAGTGGGTCCAATATCTGGCGCTTACAGCCGGAATGATGAGGAGAGCGGCCATTAGGATGACACCTACAGCTTGAATCCCGATTACGATTGTTATAACAAGTACGGCAAGATAGACAGCATTTAACCCTTTTAACGAATAGCCAAGGCCTTTTGCGAAATCAGGATCAAACAAAAAGAGCTTCCATTCTTTAAAGGCTACAATAATAATGAGGATGACAAGACCGGCAAGACCAGCCATCATGTAGACGTCCGATTGAACCATTGTGGCCGCCTGACCAAAGATAAAGCTGTCCAGTCCGCTCTGATTTCCGCCACCAGAACGATTTGCAATGGTTAAGAGCATAATGCCCCCTCCAAAGAAAACAGAGAGAATCATTCCCATTGCTGTATCTTCCTTAATACGCGTTGAGGTTTTAATGGCTTGAATGAAAAAGGCTCCGAGTAAGGCACTTATTCCCGCACCAAGTATTAAAAATGGAAGGTTCTTCTCATTCATAATCATAAAGGCAATTACAACGCCTGGAAGAGCCGCGTGTGAGAGAGCATCACTCATTAAGCTCTGTTTTCTCCAATAAGCCAATGTACCAAACATTCCTGCAGCAATTCCAAGCAGCGTTGTGCTGAGTAGAACCCACTGAAAGTTACTGGAGAGAAGGATGGCCATTGTTTATTCCCTCCTTCATCCAACGAACTGCACCACCATATGCATTTGCAATGGTTTCCGCATTAAACACCTGTTGTGTTGGACCGTGAGCAATGACGGATTTGTTTAATAAAAGAACCTGATCAAAATAATCCTGAACTGTCTGAAGGTCGTGGTGGACAACTAGAACTGTTTTACCATTGTTCTTAAGTTCTTTTAAGATCGTCATAATCGCTTTCTCTGTTGATGCATCAACGCCAGCAAATGGTTCATCCATAAAATAAAGATCTGCTTCTTGAATAAGTGCTCGAGCGAGAAAGACTCGTTGCTGCTGTCCACCTGAAAGCTGGCTAATCTGTCGCTCTGCAAAAGCCCCCATGCCAACCTTCTCCAATGCTTCAAAAGCTTTCTCCTTGTGGCGACGCATCGGCCATTTAAACCAGCCAATCTTTTGGTATAAACCCATCATGACCACATCGAGGGCATTCGTAGGAAAATCCCAATCAACGGATCCTCTTTGTGGAACATAGCCAACACGCGTTTTCTCGGCTTTTAATGAGTGTCCAAAAAACGAAACATTACCACCTAAAGAAGGGTGGAGCTGTAACAATGTTTTAATTAAGGTTGATTTACCAGCACCATTTGGACCAACAATTCCTGTTAATGTTCCTTGCTCTACAGCAAATGAAACGTGTTCCAACACCTTATTTTTTCGATATGCGGCGCTTACGTTATCTACTTCTAATACATGCGACATGCTTATGTCCCTCCTGAAAGAGCATCGTATATAGTATCTACATTATAGCGATACATCCCTATATATGTGCCTGACTCTGTTCCTTCTTCTCCCATCGCGTCGGAATAAAGCTCTCCTCCAAGCGAAACGTTGTGGCCTGTTCGTTTAACTCCTTCGATGACCGATTGGATGGCTGCTTTGTTTACGCTTGATTCAACAAAGACGGAAGGGATGTCTTGATCGACAATCGTTTGAACGGTTGATTGAACGTCCGAAATGCCAATCTCTGATTCTGTACTTAAACCTTGCAAGGCGACAACCTCAAGATCATTCATTCGTGCAAAATATTGAAAGGCATCGTGTGCGGTGACAAGCACACGTTTATCCTTATCGATGGAGCCAAGTTTATTCTTAGAATATGTCTTTAATTCCTCTAACTCTAAAAGGTATTCTTGTTTGTTTTCTTCAAAATACGCGGCATCGCCAGGAGAAAGTTCTTTTAACTTTTCAACTGCAGCGATAATTCCTTCCTCCCAGATATCAATATCAAACCAAATATGTGGATCAGGTGAGCCCTTTGAAGCCGGATCTTCAAGTAAGTCATTAGGGTCTGCGGCACTTCCAAAAGCAAGAGTAGGAACTGAGGTGTGTTCAAATACCTCGCTCATATTCGCCTCAAGATGAACACCGTTATAAAAAAGAATATCTGCTTGCTCCAGTTTACTAATATCTCCTTGTGAAGCCTCGTATAAGTGAGGGTCAACCCCTGTCCCCATTAGGCTCTCAACATGAATGCGGTCGCCTCCAATTATACGCAGAGGGTCGGCAATTTGTGCAGTTGTAGTGACAACAGAAAGGGTGTCACTTTCTATAGACTCATTAGATTGACAGCCCGTTAAGACCAGTATGAAAAAAATTATAAAATAGAAAAATCGTCCTTTACGGTGCATCATACATCTCCTTCTGGCATAAACCTTGCTTCGTTTAAAAAAGTATGACAAGCGACTAAAAGTTGCGTTAAGTAAACTTTAATAGTCAACTGCAAATTTGTCAATAAAGAGTGTTTGATACAGAAGATAACCTCACATAAATTGTATAAGAATTGCGAAAATGAATCGTCACGTTCTGTCAATCTTGATATGATGGGACAAACAGGTCTATTTAGGTGAAACCGACTATAAGGCATTTGCATACGTTGAGTCATAACAACCTGCCACGCATAAGAAGAAGTTAAGGGGGAGATAGCTTGGGTCACAAAACGATTAAATACTATGAGCATGCAGAACGAATCAAACAATTAACGGTCGAACTCGTGAACCAACCAAGTATTTCTGGTACAGCTGGAGAACGTGAGATGGCTGATGTGATTGTGAAGATCCTTAGACGCTTGGACTATTATAAAGAGCACCCAGGTCATATTGTGACGGTGCCAATTCCAGGAGACCCAGAAAAACGTGAAGCAGTTATTGCCTTAATGGAAGGGAATCCAAATTCACAACATGCAACCCTTTTATTAAGTCACTATGATGTGGTAGGCGTTGATGATTTTGGGCAGTATAAGCCGTTTGCTTTTTTACCGGACCAATTGGAAGAAGCGATCAAGAATGAGCAGGAAGGGTATTTAAATGCCGATGCAAAGGAAGATCTTCATTCAGGCGATTATTTGTTTGGTCGAGGCACCATGGACATGAAAGCTGGACTCGCGATGCAGCTTTCGATTCTTCAGGATTTAAGTGAGGCGAAGGAAATCACACAAAATCTTGTACTCGTGGCTGTTCCAGATGAAGAAAAGCTATCAAAGGGGATGTTTGCAGCAGTAGGCGAACTCTATCAAATGAAACAAAAGGGATGGGAATTTGATGCGTGTATTTGTAGTGAACCTAACTTTTCAGCCTATCCAAACGATTATCAAAAATATGTTTACACAGGTTCAACCGGTAAACTCCTTCCCTTTATCTATTGTTTAGGCAGAGAAACGCATGTGGGTCAACCACTTGAAGGAATAAATGCATCAGTGATGGCAGCTCAACTGGCAGTAGAAATGGAGTGGTCAGAAAAGTTTGCCGATCAGGCATTAGGTGAAAAATCACCATCACCGACATGTCTTAGAATTCGTGACTTAAAGGACAGTTATGATGTGCAGACACCAAACGAAGCATACTTACTCTACAATGTCCTGACGTTGTCCACTCAACCTGAAGAGGTCATGAAGAAAATGGTTCAAGCCTGTATGCATTCAAGCGTACAAATCTATGAACGTCTTTTACGTCTTCGTTCAACACAAACGCATTCTACATCTGGACTTGAAAGTGATATACCAGAACCAAAGGTGTTCACATTAGAAGATATGTACCAAATGGGAATGAGTAAATACGGTCAGGAATTTGAACAAATGTATCAAGGGATTCTGCTTGAACAGAAGGATACGGAAGATTATTCGGAGGCAACACTTGCCATTGCACGAAATCTTTCAACCTATTTTCTTGACCTGGCACCATTTTATTTAGTGATGCTCCAACCTCCTTATTATCCTCATGTAAGCTTAGATTCGACCAAAGATGCAAAGCTTGTCCAAATGGTTGAGCGACTAGCTACATTTTCACATGAGGAGTTTGAAGAGACGATTGCTATTAAAACATTTTTCCCTGGTTTATCTGATGTAAGCTACTGTAAAAACAGCGGAGACACAAAGGCATATCAGTCGCTATTACGCCACATGCCTTTATACAAAAACGGCTATGACCTTCCTCTAAAACAAATAAATGAATTAGATGTCCCCACACTGAATATCGGCCCATTTGGGAAGGACGCACATAAACGTTCAGAACGGCTACAGCTTTCTTACTCTACGAAAGTGGCCCCACTTCTCCTCGCATATGCTCTAGAAGCGATTGATCGGATGAACCAATCAGTTTGATGATTGGTCCATCTCTTTTAATAATAATGTTAACTCCTTAAATTTTGCCTCATTCCGTTCATCAAGCGCCTGATCAATTTGAGAGAGAAGAGTAGCTCTGTCTGTTTCTTTTTGAACGTTCTCTAGAACACTTTGTGTGACTTGCTCATACCCTTTAAATCGTTTGTAGTTTTGAAATTGTTCCTTTATCGGAGTCTGAATAAGCTGTTGATAGGACGTATGAATATGACTTCCATAAAAATGGATCATCAAATTGCGTTTGATCGTAGGATGTGCCATACATTCTCCAAGTACTTTAGAAGGGTCTTCGCTTTTTTTAGCTTGATCATAATAGACAAAGCCAGGTTCATCGGATTGCATACTAGAGATCACAATGGTTTTCCCACTTGCAGGTAGAGTGGAAGTAAACGTGATGTGTTCTAGAACGTGTAAATGATTGACTAAATAATCAAGTATGGTTTTGGCTTCTCTGCTTTTTAATCGGTGGTTCTTAAGGAACCAATGTAAGAATGCAGCTTTTTCTGAAGTGGATACCCATCTGTTCATTTGATCACCTACCAATTTTCAAGTTTACGAGTACACCTTGCTTAATCATACCTCAAATGGATTCATTATGTTTCTATTTTCACAAATCGGGGAATACGAAACCTTACAATAAGAAGGTGGGTGAGGGCATGCCAAGAATTATACGACTTGCACTAAGATGGGGACCGGTTCTTTATCCAGTTGTGCGTAAAATCCTGAAGGACCGTAAGAAAAAACAGAGTGAATTTAGTGAGGCTCAAAAAAGGAAATAATTCAATACAAAGGAATGAAGGACTTGAAAGATTGATGTGATTTTACGATATATAAGTAGAGACTTCTGTGGACGCAGAAGAAAGGAGTCAGTAATCGACCTTGACTATACAAGCTAATATTCAATTAGAAAAACTAGTCGATGCACTACGTAATGCATATGATTCCGTGTATATACTGAAGTATGTTGGTGGTCGGTTTCAATATGAATACATTAGTGTCAGCGAGAATGAATCTACTTATTTAACAGAAGAATCAATTGGGATGTACGTGGAGGATGTCATTCCAAGTTATCGCACACAGAAGATTACTTCATTATTAATGAGGTCTATGGAAGAGCAAAAGGCCTTGCAATATACTGAGCGTCTGAATGCTGCTGATTTTGAACGAATGATGTGTGTTCCACTACCTCTCCAAGATCAAGAGCATCCGTATATACTCGTTTATTCAAAACGATTAGTAAGTATAAGAGAAGAAACATTTGAAGCAAAATCAGGTTTACCTAGTTTTGATTATTTTAGAGAATCCGTCCAACAGAAGCTTAAAGATATACAAGACAACCAATCGTTATCTCTCATTTATATAAACATAGATCAGTTTAGCACAATTATTGATCGAATTGGTCACGCACGTATTGAACAGATGGTAATTAAGATCGCTGCTCGTCTAAAATCGATCCTGCCTGAGCATTTAATGATGGCTCGAGTAACAGGTGACGAATTAGTTATACTCGTAGATCAAGAAACTTCTTTTCATTATGCATCAGAATTACAAGCACGGTTGTCCGCACCTTTTAAGGTGAATGAACTGGAGATTTATGTGACAGCCAGTATGGGAATAGCTACAGCTGCAAATTCAACCGATACTGTGGACCAACTCATTATGCAGGCTTATCGTGCGATGTTTGAAGCGAAACAGCTTGGTGGTAAGAAAATCAGGCACTATGATGAATGTTCCAACCGAACAGGCAATGAACTTGATCGGAATATGCTGGAACGTGAGCTGAAAAAAGCGATTGAGAATCAAGAGTTTACGTTATACTATCAGCCAATTATTCAACTATCTTCTCAGGTTATACACTATGAGGCGCTTATTCGTTGGGTGAGTCCTAAGCTTGGATTCATTTCACCCGACCAATTTATTTTGGTCGCTGAAGAGTGTGGATTAATTGAAATGATTGATGAGTGGGTTGTAGATCGGGTCTGCCAACAAATACGCACTATTCATCGAGATGAAATTCGAGTATCTGTCAACCTTTCTACAAAAACACTTGAATCGAATCGTTTAGAGGCTCTACTTTTACATACAACCAAAAGACATAATGTAGATCCTCGTCACATCGCTCTAGAAATTACGGAGCATTCCATTTTAAAAAATGAAGCAGCTACAATCGATAAATTAAAACGACTACGTGAGGCGGGTTTTCAAATAGCGATTGACGACTTTGGAGTAAGTCATGCGTCGCTCAATTATTTACGTCTCCTACCAGCAAATAAAATAAAGATTGATAAAGTGTTTATTCAAAACGTAACCACAGGTTCAAAAGACTATCATATTGTGACTTCTATCATTGCGCTTGCTCAAAAGCTAGGAATGACAGTGACAGCAGAAGGCGTTGAAACCGAAGAACAGGTTGATATGCTTCAAAAAATGAACTGTGATGAGATTCAAGGGTTTTATTTTAGTAAGCCGGTTCCAATTGAATCTCTTGCAGGAGTAACCGCTTCAATAAGAGAAGAGATGGCTAGCTTTGTTAATTAGAATAGGTAAAAGAAACAAGCCTCCGAAGATCATTCCTCGTAGGCTTGTTTTATTCTATGGATTTCATGGGGGAAATCTTAGATTGTTAGAGTTGCAGGTGCATCTTTGATAGCAAGAATGATTTGTCCTTGGTCAAGCTTGTCTTCAAGTAACGCTGCTTCTTCATGGCTGAAGCCTAGCTCCTCAAATTTCGCACGAAGCTCATCACCCTTTTTACGGAACACGTTTTTGATAGACGTACCTAGACCAGTTTCACTTACACCAACCGTATTAGCATCTGCGTTTTCAGCAACACGATTTGTACGGTCATCGTCATGAGTGATTACATAGATGTTATCCTCATGAACACCTTGCGTTTTAAGAGAATTCACTGCAGTTACTACTTCTTCGTCATTTTTAAATTCTTTATAAACTGGTTTCATAATGTATCGCCTCCTGTACTTTATGTTTACCCGGTGGACCATCCTTAAAACATGCAAATTGTGGTTTTATGATGTAAAAATGACGAAAGCTCACGGAAGGCTTTGAGGATAAAAAAGAGTAGCTGAAACAAGAGTCTTGACATCAACTCGAAATCAATGTATATTTATCTCGAATTAAAGATATCCGAAAGAGGAGTACTTATGGATAATGAATTAATAAAAAAACAGGATGAAGATTTATCATTAAAGCTCTTCGTTGTTTTAACAAGAGCAATCCAGTCAGTTAAAAAGAAAGTAGAAGAAGACATTAAAAGAATGGGTTTAAATCCAACTGAATTTGCAGTCCTTGAGCTAGTCTATAACAAGGGGGATCAACCCATTCAAAAAATTGGGGAAAAAGTTCTGATCGCTAGTAGCAGTATTACGTACGTTGTAGATAAACTAGAGAAGAAACAATTACTTAAAAGAAGACCTAGCCCAGAAGATCGGCGGTCTACGTACGCTGTGATAACAAATGAAGGAAAGCAATTCATGGATGAAGTGTTTCCGAAGCACCGAGAAGCCATAAATAATATTTGTGGTGGATTGAACAAGGATGAAAAGCAATCTTTAATTGAGCAGTTAAAAAAACTAGGTTATCATGCAGAGGCCTAATTTTTATCTAATATCTCGAATTCGTAATATATGATATCGAATTAAATAAAAATAGGAGTGATTCAAATGACAAAAAACACAATGGGAATTCATCATATAACAGCAATCGTTGGTCATCCTCAAGAAAACGTAGACTTTTATGCAGGAGTACTCGGCTTACGTTTAGTTAAGAAAACAGTAAACTTTGATGATCCAGGAACGTATCATTTGTACTTTGGAGATGAAGGTGGCAAACCAGGAACCATTATTACTTTCTTTCCATGGGCCAATGCGTATAAAGGTGTAATTGGTGATGGGCAAGTTGGGGTAACTTCATATGTTGTTCCAGTTGGTGCACTGGATTTTTGGACAAAACGATTAGAAGCATTCAATATTCCGTTTAATCAATCAGAGCGATTTGGAGAAACATACCTTACGTTTGATGATCCGCACGGTCTACATTTAGAAATCGTAGAAAGAGAAGAAGGAGAGCTGAATACTTGGGAATTTGGTGAAGTGAAAGCTGAGGTAGCTATTAAAGGATTTGGTGGAGCAACGTTGTATTCAGCGTCTCCAAAGGAAACAGCTAACGTTCTTGAGCAAACGATAGGACTGGAGAAAATGGCGCAATCCGGAGACTACATTCGTTTTCGTTCAAGCTCAGATATAGGAAATGTAATCGATCTAAAAACAGTCACAACAGGAAATGGATCAATGGGAGTAGGGACGGTTCACCATATTGCTTGGAGAGCGAAAGATGACGCGGATCAATTGGATTGGAAGGCACATGTAGAGCAATCAGGCTTACGTGTTACACCGGTTCAAGACCGAAATTATTTTAATGCTATCTACTTTAAGGAATACGGTGGAATTCTATTTGAGATCGCAACAGATCCACCAGGATTTGCTCATGACGAGTCTCAAGAAACGATGGGAAGTCAATTAATGCTTCCGGCTCAATATGAGGCAAGCCGTAAGAAGATTGAATCTCTTGTATTACCTTTTGAAGTTAGAAGTCTAGACTAACTCCTTGGAGGGGATGAAGAGGGCCTGAGTGCTGTTAGCCGATTACGCCAACG
>NZ_JBNNQX010000026.1:0-29726 GCF_050276055.1 Alkalihalobacillus sp. NPDC127517
GATATTGATTGATTCATAAAAAATATTTTTATCTCTTTAAAAACCTTAAAACCATTGATACATTAACTTTTTCGGAGGGAGTCTCGGGTTCACACCCGCGCGTCTAACTAAAATACGAAAAACACGAATGGCGAATGATTCGATTGTAGAATCATTCGCCATTTTCTAGTTGATTTATAGTTTTTCCCGGTCTCTGTCAGTTTGTTAGATATTTTCTTTTAATCGCTTTAATATTTTCGCATAGTCATCTGGATCGACACCAGGAGCAAATAGCTGTGGAGTTTCTTCTAGATCAGGAATCGGTGCGCCTTCAGGTACGCCATCAATCACACGAAGGGGCTCTTTTGTCTCAGGGTTTTCACCTTTCCAAATCTGAGCGATGTCGCGGTATTCCGGCTCGCCCCATGTATAGAGAACATTATAAAGGCCTTGATCAATAAATTTGTTGGCTTCACTAAATTTTGTATTATCCGGATAAGGAACAGGCAGCATCTTTCCAATATCAACGCCTGTTGCTACTTGAATCGCTTTTGCGTAGGCGATAATATGTGTGCCTCCTCTAACAAGTAAGTAGCCACACAGCTCTCGCACGGTTGGGTTCGTCGACATTTCATACACTCTCATCTTATGATGACGCGCCCCTATCTCCAAGGTATAATTGTGTAGGAGATCTTCAACTAAGGCCCCACTGTTGGTTACAAACGTTCCATTCCAAGGTCTGCCCATTCCATCTCCAGGAAAGGCTGTTTGCGCAGTGGTTGTAAAGTGTGTGGAATAGCGTTTATCCTTGCCATTTTGAAGAGGTGCTGTGTCAGGATCTCCAGGAAAAGTTGTTCCATATGAGACAAGATTTATAGCATTCGCCACGAGTTCAACATGACCGAACTCTTCAGCTGTAATACTCGCAATCAAGTCATAGAAGGGCTTGAACTTTGATTTTCCACGAAAGTTAAATGATTGAAACATGTAGTTATTTAACGTAGACATTTCACCAAACTTCCCACCTAACAATTCTTGCACAGCAGCTGCGGCGTTGGCGTCACCGTGCTCAGGCCGTGGCAATTCAATGGCTAACTTATTAATTCGTTTAATCACAAAGGCGTCCTCCGTTCCTTATTAGATTTGTTCAGGTTTAAGAAACAGGGAAAAACCAGACAATCTGCTGCGTACGAATGAAAAAGGGAGTACCACCCATCTCCACAACAATATGATCAGGCTGAACTTCCTTTAATGTTCCACGAACCGCACCGTGGGTTGTCTGCACCTCGGCCATTGACCCAATAAGTTCTGATGCTTTTGCGTATACATACGGATCTGTTATTGTCCATTCGATTTGCTCATTCACGTGAATCATCCCTTCCTTTGTTTTGACCATAGGAAGTATATGCACAGATTGTCGTCAATATGGCTAAAAATTGTCGATAAATCCATTTCCGAAATTGAGAATTTGTTACCTGATCTAGTAAGATTTATGTATGCGCTTTAATTATGATAAGAAGTATTAAAGGGAGAGAGGGGAAACAAACATGGCAACTCACAAAATTGGTATTATTATGAATGGTGTAACAGGTAGAATGGGGACGAACCAACATTTAATTCGTTCGATCGTGGCAATTCGCTCTGAAGGTGGCGTTAAGCTAGCAAACGGAGATGTTCTGTATCCAGACCCAATCCTTGTTGGACGTAACGAAGCAAAGCTTCAAGCCCTTGCAGATACACACGGAATTGACCGAATTGGTACAGATCTTGAAGCGGCTCTTGCCGATGACCATAATGTAATCTATTTTGATTCTCAAACGACAAATCGTCGTGCAGAAGGAATTAAGCAAGCGATTGCTGCAGGTAAGCACATCTATTGTGAAAAACCAACGGCTACTAGTGTAGAAGGCTCACTTGAACTTGCAAAACTAGCAAGAGAAGCTGGAGTGAAAAATGGAGTTGTACAAGATAAGTTATTCCTGCCAGGTCTATTAAAATTAAAACGTCTAATTGACAGCGGTTATTTTGGAGAGATTCTTTCTGTGAAACTTGACTTCGGATACTGGGTTTTCGAAGGAGACTGGCAGGAAGGTCAACGTCCAAGCTGGAATTATAGAGAAGAGGACGGCGGCGGAATCATCGTTGATATGTTTGCGCACTGGCGTTATGTGATTGATAACCTGTTTGGTGAAATCAAGTCACTTACTTGCTTAGGTGCTACACATGTTCCAAGTCGTGTAGATGAAAATGGTGAAACGTATAAAGCAACAGCTGATGATGCAGCGTATGCTATTTTTGAAATGAAGAGTGGGGCAGTGATTCAAGCGAACTCATCATGGACAACTCGTGTAGATCGTGATGATCTATTAACGATTCAGGTTGATGGAAAGCTTGGAAGTGCAGTAGCAGGCCTGCGCGACTGCAAGACGCAGCATCGCGTGCAGACTCCTCGTCCAACGTGGAATCCTGACATTCCAAACCCATTCAACTTCCAGGAGCAGTGGGAGCAGGTACCGGAGAACGAATTCTATGATAACGGATTCAAAATTCAATGGGAACTATTCCTTAAGCATATTCATCAAGATGACGCATTCCCTTGGGATCTACTTGAAGGCGCAAAAGGTACACAGCTTTCTGACCTTGGATTAGAAGCTTGGCACGGACGTAAGTGGGTAGATGTACCAGATTTAAGTTTATAGGAGGCGTATGATGGGATATTCAATTAAACTTCCAACAGAAAATCGTACACTTGAAATATATGAACTAAAAGGGTCGCCATCTGCATTCAGCAGTTCGGGAGGGTTTTCCTCCCGTACCGCTTACTCTGCAGCGCATGTTGTAGCAGATCCTTTGTCTTCCAGTCATCCTGTACTTGGAGGAGACATTGATTGGGAGCGTACGCTTCATTACCGTAGACACTTGTGGTCGCTTGGCTTTGGTGTAGCCGAAGCAATGGATACGGCTCAACGAGGAATGGGCCTTTCGTGGGAAAGTGCACAGGAATTAATTAAGCAATCCTCTGTTGAAGCGAAGCGTGCTGGTGGATTAATTGCGTCTGGTGCAGGCACTGATCATCTTGATTTAAGTGACGAGCATTCATTAGACGATATTGTTCGCGCCTATGCTGAGCAGTGTGAATTTGTTGAAAGCCAAGATAGCGGCATTATTCTAATGGCAAGTCGTGCATTAGCAAAAACTGCAAAGAAACCTGAAGACTATCTTCAAGTTTATAGTCAAATTCTTGGTCAAACGGCTAGACCGGTTATCTTACACTGGCTTGGGCCGATGTTCGATCCTGCGCTTCAAGGGTATTGGGGAGAAGAAGACTATGATCGGGCCATGGACATTTGTTTAGAAATGATCCATAAAAACGAAGCAAAGGTAGACGGCATTAAGATCTCGCTACTAGACAAAGACAAAGAGATCAAAATGCGTCGTCTGTTACCACAATCTGTACGGATGTATACAGGGGATGACTTTAATTATCCAGAACTCATTGCGGGAGATGAGCAAGGGTACAGCCACGCACTGCTTGGAATATTTGATGCCATTGCCCCTGCGGCTGCACACGCCTTACGTGCACTGGATCATCAAGATCTAGAAACGTACAAGCGAGTGCTTGAGCCAACGGTTGAGCTAAGTCGTCATATTTTCCAGACACCAACTTATGCTTACAAAACGGGAATTGTCTTTATGGCTTATTTAAATGGCCATCAGTCTCATTTCAAGATGATTGGTGGAGCAGAAGGCACTCGTTCGATTCAACATTTAACGAAGCTCTTTAAGCTTATGGACGAAGCGAATCTGATTCAAGATCAAGAGCTTGCGATCAAACGGATGGATAACGTTCTAAAGCTAGCTGGAATTGAACAGGAGGTACACGCATGAGTGACAAGGCAGACCTCAGTAAAATTAGTTTAAATCAGATCACAACGGAGAACTGGTCGCTTAAGGAAGCGATTGATGGCTGTGAGCGAAACGAAGTTCCTTGGATTTCGATCTGGCGTCACAAGCTTGCAGAATATGGTGTGAAGCAAACAGCTTCTCACTTAAAGCAAAGTGGCATCAAGGTCTCCAGTCTGTGTCGTGGAGGAATGTTCCCAGCAGCAACAAGCGAGGAACGTGCCAAACGAATTGCTGATAACAAACGCGCAATTGAAGAAGCTGCGGAAATCGGTACTGACACGCTTGTTTTAGTGTGCGGACCAGCTCCGGATAAGGATCTTGTGCAAGCAAGAAGATGGGTCGAAGAGGGAATTGAGGCCATCATTCCTCATGCCGAGCAGCATGGCATTAAGTTAGGGATTGAACCACTGCATCCGATGTATGCAGCGGATCGTTCCGTTGTGAATACACTCGGCCAGGCGAATGCTCTTGTGCAGAAGTACCAGTCTAAACAAGTAGGCGTAGTCGTTGACGTGTTCCACGTATGGTGGGATCCCGAGCTTGCAGTGCAAATTGAAGCTGCAAAAGGAACGATACTAGGTTTCCATGTGTCTGACTGGAAAGTTCCTATTTTGGATATGTTTAAAGGTCGTTCCATGATGGGGGATGGCGCTATCGACATTTATGGCATGCGTAAGCAAGTCGAAGCCGCTGGTTACCACGGACCGATTGAAGTAGAGATCATGAATCAAGAGCTATGGGACCGTCCGGGGGATGAAGTTCTTAAGCTAATGAAAGAAAGATTTGTAGAACACGTATAAAAAGATAGGTGGGAGAGGTTAATCAATGGGATTAAAAGATACGATCGAAGAGATCATTCAGTCATTTGAACAAGACCGTCAAATTGATCAGCCTTTTTCTTTTTCTGTGGTAGGAATGGATCACGGACATATCTTTGGTATGGTTGAAGGGTTATGCCGCGCAGGCGCAACCCTTCATCATGTGTATGATCGTGATAAAGCGAAGCAAAAAAAGCTTTTAGATAAATACCCAACGGCTATAGCTGCCGAATCCGTTGAACAGGTGTTAGAGGATTCATCGGACATGGTTGCGACAGCCATTATCCCTGCAGAGCGAGCTGCCCTTGGAATGCGAGTGATCGCTCATGATAAGCACTTCTTTTCTGCAAAAGCAGGATTCACAACATTGGATCAAGTGAAACAGGCGCGAGAGGCTGTAGTGGCTTCAACAAAGAGCTGGTCAATCTACTTTGGAGAACGTTTAGGAGTGGAGTCAGCGATCCTTGCACAAGCTCTTGTTGATCGAGGGTTAATTGGTCGTGTGTTCCAAGTGACAGGTTCTGGACCGCATCGGTTAAACAAGGATTCAAGGGAAAAGTGGTTTTTTGATCGGAACCAAAATGGGGGTATTTTAATTGATATTGCCAGTCATCAATTTGACCAGTTTCTAATCTATACGGGTGCAACTGATGCGAAGGTAATGCACAGTAAAACGGCTAATTACCAGCATCCTGAATTTGAGGACTGGGAAGACTTTGGGGATGCGACGTTACTTGGTAATAATGGAGCCACACAATATGTGCGCGTCGATTGGTTTACACCAGATGGCTTATCCAACTGGGGTGATGGAAGGACGGTATTGTTTGGTACCAATGGATATATTGAGCTTCGCAAATATCTAGATGTCGGTCGCACATCCGAGCGGAACCATCTATACATTGTCGATCAAAAAGAGGAATTGCATGTACCGGTAGAAGGGCGTGTTGGTAAGCCTTATTTCTACGATCTTATAAAGGATTGTCAAAATGGAACAGATCAGGCCATGACGCAAGAGCATGTGTTTCGTGTGTCTGAACTCGCGATTGAAGCGCAGGAACAGGCCGTGCGTTTAAATGGCTGGGAGGATATCAAATGAACAATGGGAGTAACGCAAAGGTTGTATTAATCGGAATTAATGGATATGGGGCGAGTTATCTGCGTTGGTTATTAGAACGTGAGGATGCCACCCTTGAAGGAGTTGTTGAAATTGCTGCTGAAAAGAGTGGCTTCTTTGACGTTCTGCAAGAAAGGTCGATACCAATCTATAAGACAATTGATGCCTTTTATGAGAATCATAATGCAGATTTAGCTATCATCTCCACACCTATTCATCTGCACACCAAACAGGCTGTGTATGCGATGGAGCATGGGAGTCATGTGTTATGCGAAAAGCCATTAACAGGAGACCCGAACGATCTGCCTATCTGGGAGTCTGTCTCTAAAGATACAGGGAAGTGGGCAGCAGTAGGTTTTAACTGGTCCTTTACGGAGTCCATTCAAGCGTTAAAAAAAGATATTTTAAAGGGTCGATTTGGCCGTGCCATTCAGTTGAAGACATTAGTTCTTTGGCCACGTACGGAAGAATACTTTAATCGCTCAGCGTGGGCCGGCAAAAAGTACAGCCCGGATGGTACGTATATCATGGATAGCATTGCGAATAATGCAACCGCTCATTTTCTACACAATATGTTCTATCTATTAGGAGATGCAATTGAGACAAGTGCATCCGTCAAAATCGTAGAAGCTGAGATTTATCGTGTGAATCCAATTGAAACCTTTGATACATGTGCTGTTCAAATGAAAACGACAGACAACGTGGATTTACTGTTCTTGGCGTCTCATGCCGTTAAAGAAACGGAGGGACCTATTTTTCATTATGAATTTGAAAAGGGTTCGATCAGCTTTAGTGCAGAAGACGAAGAGCCTTCCATGCGTGCGACCTTCAAAGATGGCACAACAGAAGACTATGGCAATCCACATGTTCCCCATATTGATAAATTAAATTGGTGCTTAAAGGCTGTACATGAAAAAGATGCAACCCCGCCGTGTGACTTTAAGACAGCAGCTACTCATGTTCAAGTACTAGGGGAAATAAATGACCAGCTTGATCACGTCAAAGAGTTTCCAGAAGAGTTAAAGAGATATGAATCAAGTACAAAGCTTCTTTATGCTAAAGGGGCAAAGGAGAAATTAACCAAAGCATTTGAAGAAGGGTCTATCCCAGCTTCACTTATCTAACGATGCAATCAAGTTCCGATTTTGAGAACGATTTCTTTTTACAATAAGACGTAACAATAAACTGTTAATATAATGGGATTTGTATCATTATATTAGCAGTTTTTTTGTGCGCATTTTTAAAGGAGTGTGAAAAAATGAAAGTAGCCAAAGGCTTGGGCATAGGCTTTACTGTACTCTTAATTGGAAGCGCTTCATTTATTCTTCCGAAAATGATTGCAGAAAGTGCAGATAAGAAATCATTAACGATTGCTCATATCCATAATGACGCGGCTCCTGTTTATCAGAGTCTTGAGGAATTTGCCAATGGGGTCGAGGATCGTGCGGGTGATCGTCTCGACATTGACATCTATCCAAATGGGTCACTAGGGGATGAACGAGTGATGCTTGAGTTAGTTCAGACTGGTGTAATTGACATGGTAAAGGTGAATGCGGGGGCGCTTGAAAGCTTTGACCCATCATTTTCTGTATTCAGTTTGCCGTATGTGTTTGGAGATGAGGAGCATTTTGAACGAGTGATGGATTCCGATACGGTCCAAACGATGTATGAGGACTTATCTGATATCGGACTGAGAGGGCTAACGTACTATGATGCAGGAGCCAGAAGTTTTTATACAGCGAATCATCCTATTGAAAAACCTGAGGATCTGGCAGGATTAAAAATTCGAGTGATGACGAATAAAACGTCGATTGAGACGATGAAGCTGCTTGGAGCAGCTCCAACCCCATTACCTGCATCTGAGGTTTATACAGGGCTTCAGCAGGGTGTTATTGATGGAGCAGAAAGTAGCTCAATGGCATTAGTGGATGCGAACCATGGGGAAGTAGCAAAGTTCTTTTCTTACGATGAACATACACGAATTCCAGACTTTCTAATCATGAGTGAGGATACGTGGAACAGTTTGTCAGAAGAGGAAAAAGCCATTGTAAAAGAAGAGGCCGAGGCTTCAACCGTTCAACATAATAGCAGATGGAAGGACATGGTTGAAGAAGGGATTGTACAAGCCGAGGAAGAAATGGGCGTTACATTTAACGAGGTGGACCAAGATCCTTTTAGAGAAAGAGTGGAACCATTACTTGAAGAGAGTAGAGATAACCCACAAGTGGCAGAAATTTTGGATGCGTTTTCAAATCTAGAGTAAAGGTGGGTCAAATGTGGAGAGAATAAAACAAATTATCGATCGAGTCGTTATAAGTATTGCTAGTATCCTGGTTGTGTTTCTGACAGCTGGTGCGATATGGCAAGTGTTTACGAGGTTTGTGTTACAGGATCCAAGCGTGTTTACAGAAGAGGTTTTACGATTTTCACTGATCTGGGTTGGATTTCTGGGAGCAAGCTATGCGTTTGGTCATAAAGAACACTTAGCTTTAACATTTTTGACAGCGAAGCTCTCTAGGCAAAAGCAAAATGTATCAAGCTTAGTGATTAATGGATTAGTTATTGTGTTCGCGACGGTTGTTTTTGTAATAGGTGGACTGAGACTTGTCACCTCAACGATTAATCAGGTGTCCCCAGTGTTAGGCCTGCCGATGGGACTTGTCTACGGTGTTCTACCTTTGTCAGGTGTGTTAATCATCATCTATCAATTATTAAATATAAAAATAGATGCAGCGGAAATACAAAGAGAAAAGAGGGAAGCCGCATGAGTGAGATAGCGTTAACTGGTATCGTTCTCTTTGCCGTGTTTTTCCTATTAATTTTTATTGGTGTACCAATTAGTATAAGTATCGGGATTGCATCACTTTCAGCAGCGCTTGTCATCATGCCTTTTTGGGATGCGCTCATGGTTTTATCGCAACAATTTATAACTGGTATTGATAGCTTTGTTCTTCTTGCTTTAGTCTTCTTTACTTTGGCAGGAAGTATTATGAACACCGGAGGAATCGCTCTGCGTCTTATTAATTTAGCAAAATTAATAGGCGGAAGAATGTCAGGCTCCCTCGCTCATACAAATGTGATAGGAAATACACTATTCGGCTCTATCTCTGGATCAGCGATCGCATCAGCAGCCACAATGGGACGTATTATGGGACCCATGCAAAAAAAAGAAGGGTACGATCCTTCTTATTCATCCGCGGTTAATATCGCTTCTGCACCAATTGGATTAGTGATTCCGCCAAGTGGTACTCCCATCCTTTATTCATTATTAACAGGCGGGACCTCAATTGGAGCATTATTTATCGCTGGGTATATGCCAGGCCTATTAATGGCACTACTCATCATGATCGTGGCGTATATACTGGCAAAACGTAAAGGGTACCGCGTTGAAACAGCCGTTACATTTTCAGAAGGGGTAAAGGTTGTTCTTCAAGCAATTCCGTCTCTCCTACTCATTTTTATTGTCATCGGAGGAATTGCGGCAGGCATCTTTACTGCCACAGAAGGAGCAGCCGTCGCAGTTTTGTATTCGGTCCTCTTAAGCCTTTGTTACCGCAGCTTAAAGCTTGTGGATATTCCGATTATCTTAAAAGATACTGTTGTATTCAGCGGTATTATCCTTTTATTAATTGGTGCATCGAGCGCTATGTCCTGGGTTCTATCTTATTCAAGAATTCCTCAAGCCATATCAACTGGATTGCTTGGAATGACCGAAAACGGTGTTCTGCTTATTCTGATCATGCTTTTCTTAATTCTTATCCTTGGAACCTTTATGGATATCGCACCTGCATTGCTGATCTTCACACCTATTCTGTTCCCGGTCGCTACTTCGCTAGGTCTGCATCCGGTTCATTTTGGAATGATTATGACTCTCGGTTTAGCTGTTGGAACAACCACACCTCCAGTTGGAACGGTCTTATTTATAGGGAGTAAGGTAGGTGGAGTTAGTGTAGAAAAGGTGATTAAACCATTACTTGTCTTTTATGTTCCGATGGTGGTGGCCCTACTTGCGGTTGCCTTTATCCCGGAAATTAGCTTGTGGTTACCTCGTATGTTTGGATTGATTGATTAAGGATCATAGTAATCGTAGAAAAGGCGAGCGTCCTATACCAGGTCATTCGCCTTTTTAGAATGATAGATGGTCTACGCATGCTTCAATTTCTTTAAATGCTCCGCTGATTGTGAAACTTCTTGCGCGTTCTGTTTCATTTCATCAAACTGCACTAGAAGCTCTTCAATCTTTCCTGTGATCGCATCATTTTGTTGCTTACTAAGGTTAGTTGATTCTTGAATCTGACTAAAGGATGTTGCTGCTTCAATTGTTAAAGTGGCTGTCTGTTTAACAGATGCGTCAATGGTTTCAAGTCCCATTGTCACTTGGTGTACCTGCCTAGTAGTGGCAGTTACTAGATCTTCAATGGTAGAAGTAGCCGATTTTGTCTCTTCTGATAACTTTCGTACCTCTGAAGCAACCACTGCAAAGCCTTTGCCAGCCTCTCCTGCTCGAGCGGCTTCTATAGAAGCATTTAAGGCAAGTAGGTTTGTCTGATCTGCAATGCTTCGTACGAGTCCTACAATTGTAGTAATATCCTTTGTTGTGCTCTCGAGCTTGATAGTTTGGCCATTAACATCACTAAGGTGGGTTTCGAGTAACGCAACCTGCTCTTCTTGAGTATGCATGTGAGTGCGACCGTCTTTACACAGCGTATCTGCAATGGATGCCCGAGCAGCACAATCTTTAGCCATTTGGTCGATCGTGTGTGTGGATTTTTCTGTTGAGTGGATCGACACGTTGGTTTGCTCTGAAATTAACGCCAGAGTATCCGCAGATTGATTCATTTGATCAAGCAACTCCCTACGACGAATAAGCTCGACTTCCTTTTGGCGTTGGCTCTGGATTTCATACGAATCAATAACTAACTGCTGTTCAAAGCTTAATAGCTTTGCTAGAGCTATTTGAGAATCAAGCTTCTGCTGCATCGATAATGAGTCGGCACTTGCGATGATCTGAAAGAGAACTGTTTGTAGATTACAAAAAGCGGCCAGATACCACTTTGATTCTAAGCCAATGCGAACATGAGCAGAGGCAATTCGTTTTCTCTTTTCTACAAATTCCTTATCTAGTACACCCGAAAACATATCGAGGAGATGCCTCTTTAATGTATTCTTTAATTTTTCAACCGTGGAATGCTGTTTAATAATAGAGAGCAGGTTTTGTTGTTTAATGATTGATTCGTAGAAAACATCGGTTACCTCATCAATAGAGATACATACGATTTCTTTTATCTTCATTAAATGAACCAGATCATCTTTAGAGAGATGAATCATCTCCAATTGATGTGTAACATCAATTGGTGGTTGAAAATGAACCGTTAGTTCATATTCTGTTTCCTCAGATGGTTTTAATTTACCTATTCGTAATTTCAACGCGTTTCCCCCTTAAACGTATATAGAGTATATCGGTGTAAACGTGAGTTCATTTACAGTTAAAAGGGAATGAAACAATAGACTATGGTAAACTGCATATTGACGGAAACAGGCGAACTTGCTATTCTAATTGAGAATGATTTTTATTACTGCTTAAAACGATTACATATAATGGGGGCAATGAAGGATGAATTGGACAAAAGGAAAATGGGTTGCTGGAATAGTTGCTACATCCGTAGTTATGCTTACTGCGTGCGGTAATGGAGAGACGGACAATGAAACCGCTGATACAACTAATGAAAGCGATGCTACCGAAACACGTTCATTTGAACATACAAGAGGAACAGCAGATATTGAAGGAGTTCCAGAGAGAGTGGTTGTTCTGGAATGGGGCTATGTAGAAGATTTCTTAGCACTTGGAATTGAGCCCGTTGGTGTCGCTGATATTGAAGGAATGCAGCAGTGGGTTGATATTGGCATGGAGATGCCAGATGGAATTGAAGATATTGGGATGCGTAACACCCCGAACCTTGAAGTGATTACTGCACTTCAGCCTGATTTAATCGTAGGACTCGAGTCGAATGTAGAGACAAGCTATGATGAATTAAATGATATTGCGCCAACTCTTGTCTATGATCCATATCCAGAGGAAGGCGAAGGCACACAATATGATCGCATGATTGAGACATTTAACGAGATTGCAACGATCATGGATAAGGAAGATGAAGCGAAAGAAGTGCTTGCTGGAATTGATGATATGTTCGAAGAATCCAGACAAAAAATTGAAGAAGCCGGAAAAGGTGGCGAGGAGTTTGTTGTAGCGATGGCTTATAGTGATCAAAACGCCGTGAGCTTCCGTCTTCATGATGATACATCAATGGCTGCACCTATGATTGAAAAAATGGGAATGGTGAACGGATTCCAATCATCGCAATTTGAACGATATGGCTTCACAACCGCAGACGTAGAAGCGCTCCCTGCCATTGAAGATGTAAACTTCTTTACGATCATTCAAGATAGCGACAATGTCATTGAGAATCAATTAAAAGATAATCCGATCTGGAACGGATTAACCTTTGTTGAAGAAGATCGTATATATCCATTAGGTGGCGATGCGTGGCCATATGGAGGACCTCTTTCTGCTCAGGTTTATGCTGAAAAGGTTGTAAACGCAATTACCAATGAGTAAGAACAAAAGAGAGTTTGAGGTTGCTAAACAGATGGGACTCGCAGCCTCAGATCTCCAGGTCAAAAAAAGGTTGAGGACGCTAATTTTATGTATTGGTGGTCTTGCTGCATTGATCGTGACGCTTTTCTTTAGTTTGACGCAAGGTAGAGCAGATGTGTCTGTGAGCGATGTAATTGGAGCACTGTTTAACCGTCAAGACATAACGGAGCACCATTTAGTATGGTCCAATCGCTTTCCGAGAGCAGTTATGGGGATCATAGCAGGATCTGCCCTCGCGGTGGCGGGTGCACTCATGCAGACAGTAACACGAAATCCACTTGCATCTGAAACAACTTTAGGTGTAAATGCTGGAGCGTACTTAGCGGTTGTTGCAGGAATGATCTTTTTTCCTACACTTCAATCGCAGTATTCCTTTCCCTTTGCGGTTGTAGGTGGGGCAGGTGCAGCAGCTGCCGTGTTTGCGCTTGGTGGCGGAAAAAGAAGCACGCCGATTCGTGTGGCTCTTTCAGGAATGATTGTAACGCTTGTTCTTTCCTCGATAACAAGTGCTTTAATTATGCTTAACCAACAAACCGTACAAGGCATTTTTCTTTGGGGCTCAGGTTCTCTTATCCAAAATGACTGGAGCGGGGCCAGCTTTTCTTGGCCATGGGTTGCGGGTGGTATTTTGCTTGTTTGTTTTGCAGCACGTCAGCTCGATATTTTAACACTAACAGATGAAACATCAAAATCACTTGGACAAAATGTAACGCTGACTCGTTTTTTAGCGATGGCCATTGCAGTTGTGATTGCCTGTGTAAGCGTGAGCGTCGTGGGACCTATAGGATTCATCGGTCTAGTAGCACCGCATCTTGTTCGAATGATGGGTGTCTCAAAGCATATTTGGCTCCTGCCGATTAGTGCAATCTGGGGTTCGGTGGTTCTTCTTTTAGCAGATACAATCGCAAGAAGTTTTATAGATAGTTACGGTGAATTGCCGGCTGGAGCCATTACAGCGGCTATTGGAGCTCCGTGGCTTATCTGGCTCGCCTTGCGTATGTCGAAGCAAGTAAAAGGAAGCAAAGGCTTTAGCTCAAACATGTCGATGAGTGTAGGAGGATCTAAGCGAATTGGATCGTTTGGCTTGTTAGTGACGATATTCACTACTCTTATGCTAGCTGTATGGACACTCAGCTTAACAAGCGGTAGTTTGTACATCCCTCTAACAGATGTTTGGGCCGCATTAATGGGTCAAGGACAAGCAATTCACGAGAAGATCCTGTTTGATTTTCGATTACCACGCTTGCTCATTGCAGGTATTTCCGGTATGGCGATCGCCGTGAGTGGAAGCTTGATTCAAAACACGATTCGCAATCCACTAGGAGATCCTCAAGTGATTGGGATTACAAGTGGAGCAGGAGTCGGTGCGTTGTTGGTTATTGTCGTCTTTCCAACGCTCACTGGGATTTGGCTTCCGCTCGGAGCGGTAATTGGGGGATCAGTTGCTGCGGCCATTGTGTACGCTGTTTCGTGGCGGCGTGGCCTCGACCCAATGATTCTAACATTAGTTGGAATTGCAGTAGCAGCTGCAGGGGCTGCTTTTATTAATATCTTAATCGTGTATGCAAAGGTCTCTGTAGCTCCTGCTCTGACTTGGATGGCAGGAAGTGCCTACGGACGTGGGTGGAGTGAACTTCGTGTGTTGGTACCAGCCGTCATCATTCTCTTTGTGTTGGCCTGGTGGCAAGGAAGAAAAGTAGATTTACTCTCTTTTAGTGAAGAGAGCTCAACGGGGCTTGGGTTAAAGGTAAAACAAACGAGGCTGTATGTGGCGATTATTGCTGTGCTGCTAGCATCAATCGCTGCAGCAAATGTAGGAGCAGTTGGTTTCATTGGATTACTTGCTCCACATGCTGCAAGGATGCTAGTAGGACCTCATCACCGACAGGCCGTAGTCATATCCGCTTTAATCGGTGGATTATTACTTGCGGCAGCCGATTGGATTGGTGTGGTTGTTCTTGCACCAAAAGAACTGCCAGCAGGCGTTGTGACAGCCCTTATAGGGGCACCTTATATTTTGTATCTCATGTACCGATCAGCGAAGCCTAAGATTATAAAATAAAGATGTTAAACCGGATGAATGAGGTGTCCATTCATCCGGTTTTTTGTTATGGATTGTTCATTGGTTTAATGAGGCACGTTCAAGTACACTTACATAAAGGAGGTAATCCATTGATCACAGGCTATCATTTACTTGCATTAAGCATTACATGCATTCTATTTATATTTGTCTTCCTTTTTTATAAAAGCGGAAAAACGAAGAAAGCGATTATTCTTCACCAATTCATGAGGCTCTCTTTTTTAGGTGTTCTTGCTACAGGTATTTTACTTGTTCCATTAATGCCATTCTCATTAGCTCGTGGAGCAAAACTACTATTTGGAATGATGAGTCTAGGGATGATTGAAATTTATTTAATGCACCTTAATAAGGGCGATTTAACGAAGTTTACGACGATTTCTTTTATTGTTTTCTTGAGCATTACGATTCTACTGGGACTCTTTTTACCACTTGGCATTTATTTGCGTTTTTGAATACATAGAAACGTATGTGCATGCAAGGAACATTTGCTATA
Organism: Alkalihalobacillus sp. NPDC127517; assembly: GCF_050276055.1. Lineage (NCBI taxonomy): Bacteria > Bacillati > Bacillota > Bacilli > Caryophanales > Bacillaceae > Alkalihalobacillus > Alkalihalobacillus sp. NPDC127517. The sequence continues at coordinate 15,046 of NZ_JBNNQX010000026.1, forward strand.
TACTTTAATTAGATTGACCAATAGAGAGAAAGGAATGAAAATGCATGAGTAACTGGGAAGATCGTCGATTACTCGTCAAAGCTGCAAATCTATATTATTTTGATGGCTGGACACAAGCACAAATTGCAAAAAAGATGTCTGTATCTAGACCAGTCATCTCAAAAATGCTAAACCGTGCGAGAGAGCTGGGTATCGTTGAAATTTATATTAAAGATGAAAATGCACATACCGCAACGCTTGAGCATCAATTAGAGAAAACATTTAACTTAAAAGAGGCAATGGTTGTTCCGACTGCAGGCCTTACTCCCGAGATGATTAGACGCTCAGTTGGCAAAGCCGCCGCTTATTATGTCAGCAAAAATTTAGAGGGTATTACAAGTATGGGGATATCATGGGGTACCGCCTTATATAACCTCGTGAAAGAGTATCCTTATGAGAATCGGCCAGAGCTTAACATCGTACCATTAGTAGGCGGAATGGGCAGAAAATTAGTAGACATTCATTCAAATCTACTTGCCTATCAGCTTGCTCAAAAGGTAAATGGAACCTGTTCCTATTTGTATGCCCCAGCAATGGTTGAGAGTGAAGACCTCAAACAACGCTTGATTGAAAGTGAGGATATTGCAAATGTTCTAGAAGAGGGAAGACAGGTACAGATGGCACTTGTCGGTATTGGAAATCCTCTCCTTAATTCAACGATGAGTACGATGGAGTATCTAAAAGAAGAAGATTTAGTATCTTTACGTAAATCTGGGGTCGTAGGAGACATCGGATCAAGGTTTTATGATGTCATTGGTGAGCAAATTAAACATCCATTAAATGATCGAGTAATCGGTTTGAATCTTAATGAATTAAAGAAGATTCCTGAGGTTGTTGGTGTCGCAGAAGGAGCACATAAAGTGGAAAGTCTGCTTATTGCGTTAAAATCAGGTTACCTTAATGTATTAATACTTGATGACTCAACTGCACAATCTCTATTACATGAGCTTGTTTAAATCTATAGTAACTAAAGCGCTTTCAATTTTAAAAGTAGAGTTCGACAAAATTTTTAGAAATCTACTTGACGAAAATTGAAAGCGCTTTTATAATACAGACATAAGTAACGTTAAAGAACAAATGTAAAAGAGGTGAGATGGTATGTGGGGTTGGCTCATTGGATTATTTGCTTTCACCTGGGTCTTACAACTCGTTTTAACGCGAGTGCAGATGAAGAACTATCAGAAAACAGTAAAAGAAATGAGTAAACGTTCGTCAGGATTTTTAGGAGTAGGTATTCATAAGCAACGAATTGGAGTAGGCAGTATTGTTATTCTTGTTACCGACGAGAATGGATTGGTCATAGACGGTCAGAAGATGGCAGGTGTCACGGTCTTTTCCCGGTTTGCTCCATTTCACACATTTAACGGACTCTTAGTTCAAGAAGTAAAAGAAATGATCCATGAACATCCACTCCGCGTGGCCATTGAATCATCTCTAGAACAAATAAACAAACAGCGTAAGAAAACACTCGTGGGATAGGGGGAAGCGTAAATGGATTTTTTAGTACAACTTGCTGAAGGATTTATTGGCATGTTTGAAGAGGGCGGTACCACCTTTATTGGGATGGTAACCGGAATTATTCCAACATTAATTTGTTTAATCACTGCTGTAAACGCTATCATTAAAATGGTTGGAGAGGAACGGATTAACCGGTTGGCTCAGAAGAGTACAAAAAATATAATCTTGCGCTATACACTCTTCCCGTTTCTGGCTGTTTTCTTCTTAACCAATCCGATGGCTTACACGTTCGGACGATTTCTACCAGAGCATCAAAAGCCAGCGTTTTATGATTCAGCAGTGTCCTTTGTTCACCCGATTACAGGATTGTTCCCACATGGTAACCCTGCAGAGCTTTTTGTTTACATGGGTATTGCTTCTGGGATCACAACACTTGGATTATCACTCGGACCGCTCGCTATTCGCTTCTTTATTGTAGGTCTTATTGTCATTCTCATTCGAGGAATTGTTACTGAGATTATTACAGGTCGTCTAATTAAAAAGAGAGAGCAAGAACTTGCCTCACAAGCTTAAGAGAATCGTAGGGGGTAATGAACATGGCAGACTACAAACAAGTGAAAGTTGAAAAAGGTAGCGGCGGTTGGGGTGGACCACTCATCATCCAGCCAACAGAACAAAAGAAATATGTCGTGTCAGTAACAGGCGGAGGGATTGATCCACTTGCCCAACATATTGCAGATATGACAGGAGCAGAGGCGGTTGATGGATTTAAAACCTCTGTAAATAAGGAAGAAATGGCGTGTGCGGTGATTGATTGTGGAGGTACCGCTCGTTGCGGAGTGTATCCACAAATGGGTGTCCTCACAATTAACTTGAATCCGACATCCCCATCAGGTCCATTAATGAGATTCATTAAAGAAGATAACTTTGTATCAGGCGTGAAGGCTTCAAACGTAAAAACAGAAGAAGGAGCAGCACCACAAGCCGCTGCTGCAGCTGAAAAAGAAGAATCCACTCGTCTTGATAAAAATGAAGCAAACCGCATTAAGGAAGAAGCAAAAGCAAAGGCTGCAAAGCTTCAACAACCTAAGAAAAAAGCAAACATCATTGAAATTGTAGGTAGAGGAGCCGGTAAAGTTGTAGGTATCTTTTATCAGGCTGGTCGTGAAACGATTGACCAAGTCATAAAGAACATTCTCCCATTCATGGCCTTTGTAAGTATGTTAATTGGAATTATCACGTTCACTGGAATAGGTGACTTCATTGCAAACTTTGTTTCACCACTTGCCGGGAACTTTGTTGGACTTTTAATTCTATCAATCTTATGTTCAGTTCCGTTACTGTCTCCGCTACTTGGACCAGGAGCCGTTATTGCACAGGTGGTCGGGGTATTAATTGGGGTTGAGATTGGTCGAGGAAACATTCCACCGCATCTTGCTTTGCCTGCATTGTTTGCAATCAACCCACAAGCTGGAGCAGATTTTGTACCAGTTGGATTAACGCTTGGAGAAGCCGAGCCAGAAACGATAGAGGTCGGTGTACCTGCCGTACTAATGTCGCGTATGATCACAGGTCCGTTAGCAGTTATTATTGCGTATCTATTTAGCTTTGGATTGTATTCTTAAAAAGAATGAAAAAGGAGTGTGTAAGATGGAACAAACAAAAACAACCATCTATGAATCTACGTTTATTGAATTAGGTGAGCAGACAGAGATTTTTCTAGAAGAAAATATGCTAGTGATCTTTAACGAAACCGTACCAGCTGACCTGAAAAATATATCAGCTGTTCATAAACAAACAGAGTTTAAACATGAAGTAGTTGTAGGTGATACATTACGCCTTCAAGAAAGCGATTATAAAATTCTCTTTGTAGGAGAAAAAGCCAATGACACGCTACGAGATCTAGGTCATTGCACGATTGAGTTCAGTGGGCAGTCCGTATCAGATCTACCAGGTACGATTGTTGTAGAGAAGAAACCCGTTCCGAAGCTTGAGGTTGGCGGGAAACTTGCATTCTATCGAGATTAACTAAAAAAGAGAAAATAGGAGTGGTCACATGCTAGGAATTAATCGCAAGCTACAAGAGCTGGAACAACAAGGAAAAGTCATTAATGTAGGTTTAGTTGGCGCAGGTCAAATGGGTAGAGGGATGGTTGCACAAATCGAGGGCATGAAGGGTATGCGTGTTGTGATTACTGCTGACATTCAAGTGGAGAATGCTGTGAACGCATACAAAAAAGCGGGAGTTGCTGCTGATCAAATAGTGGAAACAACGAATCTCGAAGAAGCGGAATCCGCGGTGAGTTTAGGGAAAGTAGTTAGCACTTCATCTTCAAGTCTAGTTACCTCTCTACCGTCTGTTGATGTGGTTGTGGATGCAACTGGTGTACCAGATATCGGCTCAAGAATTGCTTGGGATACCATCATGAATAAAAAGCATATTGTTATGTTAAACGTAGAGGCAGATGTAACGGTTGGACCACTTCTTATGCAGTTAGCTGATTCAAGTGGTGTTGTATACACAGGCTCTGCAGGGGATGAGCCAGGAGCAGTCATGGAGTTAAACGATTTAGCGGATGCAAGTGGGTTTGAAGTCATTGCCCTTGGTAAAGGGAAAAATAACCCACTTAACCTAGAAGCGAATCCTGACACTGTGGCACAAGTAGCAGCTGAAAAAGGGGCAAGTCCTAAAATGATTGCTTCTTTCCAGGATGGATCTAAAACAATGGTTGAGATGACTGCGGTCGCAAACGCAACAGGATTTTTACCAGACAAACCAGGTATGAACGGCTTAACAGGCGATGTGAAAGACTTACCAGCTATGTTCCGATCCGTAGCAGATGGTGGTCAGGTTCAAAACAAACAAATCGTTGAGTTTGTTAACGGTGTTGCTCCTGGGGTATTTGCAATCATTGCTTCTGATCAAGAGGAAGTAAACCATGAAATGAAATACTTGAGCATGGGTGATGGCCCTTACTACGTGTTATATCGTCCATATCACTTAACAAGTCTTGAAACACCGATCTCTGTTGCGCGCGCTTATTTCTATGGGGAAGCAACGATTGCTCCTTGGAAGGGACTTGTTGCTGAAACGGTAACGGTTGCGAAAAGAGATCTAGAGGCTGGAGAGCATCTGGACAGTATTGGTGGATTTACAGTGTACGGAAGCATTTTAGAAGCAAAGGAAGCAAACGAAAAAGATTTGCTGCCGCTTGGACTAGTGGATCGGAACGTTCGTGTGAACCGTGCCATTAAAAAAGGAGAGTACATTTCATACAGTGATGTCACTCAAACAAAAGAATCGTTCATCTGGCAGCTGCGCAAGCTACAAGATGATACGCTTCAATAATTGCCACAAACACCTAAAGAAAGGCGGTGTGTGTCATGAATACAAGTCAAATGGAGGCAGATCTCTACTGCATTCATTGCAAAGAAGAGGTACCACATGAAATTACGTATGTGAACAACCAATTAAAAAGCATTGAGTGCCTAGAGTGCCGTCATGATCTTGAAATTAACCTAAATTTAAATAAAGAATTTTATGAGGAAACACAAAAACGAGTGGCAACAAAACCAAAACGAATGACGCAGGAATATCGTGAAGACCTAAGTCGATTTCTCTTCTCCTTACCAGTACGGGTTATTAGTAAGCCTTACCGGATGTTTAAAGATATAAAGCAATCTCGTGATGTGATCAAAGAATTTGACCACGATAAGGAAGACCGATAATGTTCTCTACCCCCTATTCCTGCCACGCGGGAATAGGGCTTGAGACAATCGGACATTTTTTTTCGCTAATAATTACATTTGTTCTAAGTTAGAACAAATGATAAACAGGAGGCTGTTATGATGAATGAATTAAAGCAAGACACAGCTAGTTCAAAAGAAAAACTAATTCCGCTCTATAAGCAAATGTGGTTAATTCGTTACTTCGAAGAAAAAGTAGATGAGTTTTTTGCAAAAGGGATGATTCACGGGACCACTCACCTTGCTGTTGGGCAGGAAGCAACAGCTGTTGGCTCTTGTGCGGTTCTTAATGTTGACGACATGATTACGAGTACTCACCGTGGGCATGGTCATTGTATTGCAAAAGGTGCAGAAGTGAATCGTATGATGGCTGAATTATTCGGTCGTACAACCGGTTACTGCAAAGGAAAAGGTGGATCCATGCACATTGCCGATGTCAGTAAAGGGAATCTTGGTGCCAATGGAATTGTTGGAGGTGGGTTCTCGATCGCAACAGGTGCAGCTCTTACTTCTAAGATGAAAAACCAAGGGAAAGTGGTGCTTTGTTACTTTGGTGATGGTGCCTCCAATGAAGGAAGTTTTCATGAAGCAGTGAACCTGGCATCTATTTGGAAGCTTCCAGTCATCTTCTTCTGTGAGAACAATCAATACGGTATGTCAGGCCCTGTAAAAGAGATGGTGAACATCGAACACATTGCACAGCGTGCCGAGGCGTATGGGATTCCAGGTCATGTCGTAGAAGGCAATGATGTCTTTGATGTGATGAACGTCGTACAAGAAGCGGTTGATTATGCTCGGAATGGCGGAGGTCCAACTATTATTGAAGCAAAAACCTATCGCTGGAAAGGTCACTCTAAGAGTGATGCCAAAAAGTATCGTACAAGAGAAGAAGAAAAAGAGTGGAGAGAAAAGGACCCAATTGCTCGTTACAAGGAGCAGCTCATAGCCCAAGGACTGTTCACAGAGGAAGAAGCCGAATTCATTCGTAATGAGGCGAAGAAGGAGATCGAGGATTCGGTTGAATTTGCTAAAAAAAGTCCCGAGCCAGGTCTTGAGACATTAATGGAGGATATCTATGCCTAAGGAGGGACAAGCCTTGAGAGAGCTAACGTATTTAGAAGCAGTCAGAGAAGCAATGAGTCAGGAAATGCGCACAAATGAAGATGTGTTTATCTTGGGTGAAGACATCGGTGTTTATGGTGGGGCATTTGGTGTAACCCGCGGAATGATTGAAGAATTTGGACCGGAGCGGATACGAAATACACCGATTTCAGAGGCTGCTATTTCAGGAACAGCCATCGGAGCTGCGTTAACAGGTATGCGTCCCATCTTAGAGCTTCAATTCTCTGATTTCATTACAATTGCGATGGATAATATGGTCAACCAAGCTGCCAAGCTGAGATATATGTATGGTGGAGAAGGAAAGGTCCCGATGGTTCTCCGTACACCTGCTGGATCCGGAACAGGAGCAGCAGCTCAGCATTCACAAAGCTTAGAAGCGTGGATGACTCATATTCCAGGCCTAAAGGTGGTTCAACCTTCTACGGCCTATGATGCGAAAGGACTTTTAAAAGCTGCGATGGATGATGATAACCCAGTTGTGTTCTATGAGCATAAGCTTTGCTACCGCACAAAAAGTGATGTGCCAGAAGAAGCCTACTCGATTCCACTTGGGAAAGCAGATATCAAGAGAGAGGGTAAGGATGTCACGATTGTCGCAACAGCAATGATGGTGCACAAATCGCTTGAAGCCGCAGAGCAATTAGAGGCTGAAGGAATTAGTGTAGAAGTCGTTGATCCCCGGACACTTGTACCATTAGATGAAGAAACAATCATTGAGTCGGTGAAAAAGACAGGTCGCCTCATCGTTGTTCATGAAGCGGTTAAACGTGGAGGATTTGGTGGAGAAATCGCCAGCATGATTGCAGAGAGTGAAGCGTTTGATTATTTAGATGCCCCAATCAAACGATTAGGCGGAAAAGCGGTTCCGATTCCGTATAATCCTGAGCTTGAAAAAGCAGCGGTTCCACAGGTCCATGACATCGTGGAAGCTGTAAAAGATACGCTAAAAGGACTATAAGGAGGAGGACATGACGAATGCCTAAGGAAATTTTTATGCCGAAGCTGAGCAGTACCATGCAGGTAGGTACGCTCCTGGAATGGTTTAAAGAAGAAGGCGAGTCGGTTGAAGTCGGAGAGCCTTTGTTTGAAATCATGACCGATAAAATTAACATTGAAGTAGAGGCTTATGAGGAAGGAATCTTACTCAAGCGATATGTGAGTGAGGATGAAGAAATTCCTGTAAATTACGTTATTGGCTACATTGGAGAGGCGGATGAGAACGTGCCAGATTCTTCTCCTGGTGTCTCCGATGAAGACGCCGAGTCTACTGATGAGGAAAAATCTGATGTCAAAGAGGAGAGTTCAATCCCGCAGAAGCAAGAAAGCGCAGAAAAGGTACGTGCGACTCCTGCAGCGAGAAAAGCTGCAAAGGATGAGGGTCTCGCACTTCATAAAATTGAAGGCAGTGGCCCAAGAGGTCGAGTTCAAAAGGCAGATGTAGAAGCTCAGGGTGAGCAAGGAGAGAAGATTAAAGCCACTCCTCTTGCTCGTAAGGTTGCAGATGAAAAAGGATTGAACCTACAAGAGGTTACGGGCACTGGTTCAAACGGGAAAATCTACACTGCAGATCTTGATACAGTAGCGAGCGCAAATCGTGATGCACCAACAAGTGAGCCAAAACGCGTAAAGCTAAGTGGCACACGCAAGATGATTGCTAAACGAATGGCAGAGAGTGCCTTTACAGCACCACATGTGACGCTAACAAGTGAAGTAGATATGACCGCATCTGTGGAGGTCCGTAAACAACTGCTTCCACTCATTGAACAACAAACAGGCAAGCGCCTGTCCTATACAGAAATCATTGCCAAAGCTGTTGCGCATTCATTGGTACGTCACCCAGAAATCAATGTCTCACTTGATGGGGATGACGTGGTTTATTATGAGGATGCTCATATTGGAATCGCTGTTTCAATTCCTGGAGGACTGGTCGTACCAGTCATCAAACATGCTAATCATAAGGGCTTGGGCACATTAACAGAGGAAGCGAAGCATCTTGCCAATGCAGCCAGAGGTGGCAAACTAAGTCCAGATGCCATGCGTGGGGGTACATTTACCATCAGTAATCTGGGAATGTACGCAGTAGATGCCTTTACGCCAATTATTAACCAGCCGGAGTCAGCCATTCTTGGGGTAGGGAGAATACAGGAAAAAGCAGTAGGTATAAACGGTCAAATCGAGCTACGCCCAATGATGAGTCTTAGTCTTTCATTTGACCATCGCGTCATTGATGGTGCTCCAGCAGCGGCCTTTTTAACCGAGCTCAAGCAAGTACTTGAGAACCCATACCAACTGCTTACGTAAAGGAGAGAGAACTGTGTCAACATATGATATCGCCGTAATAGGTGGAGGACCAGGTGGCTATGTGGCAGCAATCCGTGCAGCAAAGCTCGGAAAAAAAGTGGCGCTTGTAGAGAATGGGCACCTTGGGGGAACATGCTTAAACAGAGGCTGCATCCCTTCAAAGACCTTGTTGCGTCATGCCGAAATCATTGAACAAATCGAAAAGGCAAAGGACTGGGGCATTGAAGCCGGTCCGGTGACGTTGTCGCTAGAAAAAATGCTTAATCGAAAAGATCAAGTGATCAAGAAGCTACGCACAGGTATTGAATATTTAATGAAGCAAGGCAATATTGAGGTGTTTGCTGGACTTGGTGAAGTGGAGGCAGACGGTACGATTCGAATAAGCGGGCAAGAGAAAGAGACAACAATCAAAGCGGACAAGGTCATTATCGCAACAGGGTCTACTCCATTTGTACCACCGCTCGCAGGCATTGATACTGCTCACTTTTACACAAGTGACACTGTGTTTGATTTAGAAAGAATTCCAAGTTCTATCGTCATTATTGGTGGAGGCATTATCGGCGTGGAGTTCGCCTGCATTTTTACTAGTCTGGGTGTAGACGTAACGATTGTGGAGATGGGCGATCGAATCATTCCGAGTGAAGATCCGGACGCTTCAAAGCATCTGACGAAGATCCTAAAGAAAAAAGGAGTCCGTATCTTAACTAACACGAAGGTGACAGCGTTAAAGAAAGCAGGAGATAACCAGAACGTACTGGTGGAATCAGATAAAGGGAAATCAGAGGTGATTAATACCGAAGACCTTTTAATCTGTGTCGGCAGAAAGCCAAACCTGTCAGCCATTTCTAAGCTCGATCTACAGATGAGTGGGCCTTTTGTGAAGGTGAACGCAGCGATGCAAACCAGTCAAGCAAACATCTATGCAGTCGGTGATCTCATAGGAGGCTGGCAGCTTGCGCACGCGGCCAGTGCCGAAGGACTTGTAGCAGCAGCGAACGCGGCAGGAGAGCAAGAATCAATCAAAGGAAAAATCATTCCACGCTGTGTGTACACGAGCCCTGAAGTCGCCAGTGTCGGCATTTCAGAAGCGGAAGCCAAAGAACGAGGTCTTGATGTAAAAGTGGTAAAAACCGATTTGTCTGCAAACGGTAAAGCTCTGGCTATGGGTGAAGCAGAAGGATTTGTTAAGCTGATTGCTGATGTAAAACATGGGGAGATTTTAGGTGTGACCATGGTTGGACCGCATGTAACAGAAATGATTGCAGAGCCAACAGCCTTTATGCACCTGGAAGGAACCGTTGAAGAGCTGGATTCAATGGTCCATGCCCACCCAACCATATCAGAAGCCCTTTACGAAGCCGCTGGATCATGGCTTGGAAAAGGCGTGCACAGTTAATAGGATGAACAGCAAGTCCTTGGAGAGAGGGACTTGCTGTTTTTTTGTTGTTGGAGGAAGGATCGATGTGATAGGGAGGGAGATCGATGCGATGGAGGAAGGATCGATGTGATAGGCGATGCGATGGAGAAAGGATCGATGCGATAGCCGGAGGATCGGAGTGATAGACGTGCTCCAAGAAATGCGATATTCGAATGATTAAAGGGAGACGTGGCTCTATATCTTTCTAAAAATCAGTCAGCAAACCCCTTTGTCCTTTCGGTTTTCGTAGTTCTAAATTGGTTTTCGTTAAAAGATCTCACAGCATTTTGCTTAAAAAACCTTGTGAGAAATGCTGACTAACCACCTTAATTATTAAGATATCTCCATTATGATGTCACAATAGATAGGGAGGAGTGGACTAGTTGGTACAAGGCAAAGTGTATTTTGTAGGGGCTGGCCCTGGTGATCTAGAATTGATCACGGTGAAAGGCCTTCGCTTACTGCAAAAAGCGGAAGTAGTGATTTTTGATCGACTGGTTAATCCATTTTTATTAACGGAAACAAGTCCCGAGGCGAAGCTTGTCTATTGTGGAAAGCAGCCGTGTAAGCATACGCTCAGGCAGGAAGATATCCAGAAGGAGCTTTTAATTCATGCGAAAAAAGGTTTAACAGTTGTTCGTCTTAAGGGAGGCGATCCATCTGTTTTTGGTAGAGTTGGCGAAGAGGCTGAGCTTTGTGCACAACATCATATTAAATACGAAATCATTCCTGGAATTACATCTGGTAGCGCAGCGAGTATGTATGCAGGAGTTCCAGTTACGTACAGAAAGCTCTCTGGATCATTCGCAACCGTAACGGGTCATACCTGTACAAAGGATGGCAAGCCAGCGGTGAATTGGAGTTCGCTTGCAAGCGCTGTCGATACCATCATTTTTTATATGGGGATGAAGCACTTACCCACAATCTCAAAAGAACTCATCAATCATGGCATGTCAAAAGATACACCCATTTTACTTGTGCAATGGGGAACCTATAGCAAGCAACGTACGGTCCAGGGAACACTTGCAACCATTGTGGTAAAAGCAGAGCTCGCAAAAATACAGAACCCTGCCATCATTCTTGTTGGTGAGGTCGTTAAGTTAAGAGCAAAGCTTACTTGGTTTGAACAGAGACCTTTAAGTGGAAGAGGGATGTTGATCCCAACCGCTACTGATTATAACGAGGAAGGGTCTCAATTAAAAGAACGGGGAGCAGATGTCTATGCTTATCCCTTTTTAAAACAGAAGACACACTCACACCGTGATCAACTTGTGTTATCGAGACTATTTGAAGATGAGCACATTAATACGATCTGCCTTCATACTCATCAAGACTGCCTAGAATTTTTTGAATATATCGATTTATCAGGTATTAATGTAGATTCATTACGAACATGCACATTTATATGTAGCGATCACTTAACAACATTACATTTAAGGGAGGCTGGATTTAATGTATATCAAGTAGCATCGATGTCTGTGGAGCAGATAACGGAGGCATTGCTACCTAATCAAATAACAGAACCTTTACGTGGATCATTGTAGACCTTAACCATACACAAAAAAGGAGAGAGACATCTTGAAGCAAAAGATTATTTTGATCGGTAACGGAATGGCTGGGATTAGAACGCTAGAGGAAATCATTAAAAAAGACCCACACAAATTTGAGATCACAGTCTTTGGTGAAGAACCTCATCCAAATTACAACCGCATCCTTTTATCCTCCGTGTTACAAGGGGACGCGAGTATTGAAAGTATTGTGTTAAACAGCTATGAATGGTACGAGGAGAATCAAATTGAATTATTCACAGGCGATCCAGTTGTCAAGGTGGATACTGCTAATCAAAAGGTAATAAGTCAAAACGGCATCAATCGTTCGTACGATCACTTAATCTTTGCAACGGGTTCAAACCCTTTTATGCTCCCGCTTCCAGGTGCGGATAAGGAGGGCGTTATTGCTTTTAGAAATATTCAAGACTGCGAGACGATGATTGATACAGCGAAGAATTATAAAAAAGCAGCGGTCATTGGTGGAGGGTTGTTAGGTTTAGAGGCAGCACGAGGTTTATTAAATTTAAATATGGAAGTAGAAGTTATTCATATCGCTGATTACTTAATGGAACGACAACTAGATGATCAAGCGGGCAAGATGCTCAAAGAGGAACTGGAAAAGCAGGGTATGACGTTCCGTTTAAACGCTCATACAGAACGCTTAACCGGTAAAAAACGAGTGGATGGCGTACGTTTTAAAGATGGATCACAGCTTGATGCTGATTTAGTTGTGATGGCTGTTGGAATTAAGCCGAATGTTTCTTTAGCCAAAGACTCGGGACTTGAGGTTAACCGGGCCATCGTTGTAAATGACTATATGCAAACGTCGGTTCAAAACGTGTATGCGGTTGGTGAGTGTGCTGAGCACGCGGGTGTCGTGTACGGACTTGTTGCACCGCTCTATGAGCAAGGGAAGGCCTTGGCTGAACATGTATGCGCAGATCAACCCTTATCAAAGCCTGGCTACCAAGGATCTATTGTGTATACACAGTTAAAGGTTTCAGGTGTGGATGTATTTTCAGCAGGCAGATTCCAAGACGGGGAGCATACGAAATCAATTCGCGTCCATGATGAGTTTGAAGGGATCTTCAAAAAAGTTGTTGTTGAGAATAACAAAGTGATAGGTGCCGTGTTGTTTGGTGATACATCTGACTCGCCTCGGCTTTTAACCATGATGCGGAATGAGCAAGACATTTCAAAAATGAGTAAGGTCGCTATACTGCCTTCTGAAAATGAATCAGATGAACGAGAAAGTGTTGTAGTGGCGATGGCTGATAGCGAGACCATCTGCGGCTGTAATGGAGTAACAAAGGGAGATATCGTTAAAGCCATTAACGAACAAGGTCTTCAAACGGTTGATCAAGTAAAAGCATGCACCAACGCATCACGCTCTTGTGGAGGCTGTAAACCACTTGTTGCGGAGCTTCTCACACATGCAACGGGAGAAGAAGCCTCAAATCAGAAGGAGCCGATTTGTGGATGTACCGATCTTTCTCACGAGGAAGTAACAGCTGAAATAAAAGACAAAGGCTTAAACTACGTTCGGGAAGTGATGAACGTACTTGGTTGGTCTACAGAGAATGGCTGCTCTAAATGCCGTCCTGCATTAAATTACTATCTTGGATTAAATCAACCGATTGAATACAAAGATGATTCCACATCAAAGTTCGTGAATGAACGACTACATGCAAATATTCAAAACGATGGTACATTCTCCGTTGTACCAAGGATGTATGGAGGCGTAACGAATCCAGATCAGCTTAGAAAAATCGCGGACGTTGCTGATAAATATAACGTGCCATTGCTTAAGGTAACAGGTGGGCAACGAATTGACCTACTTGGAATTGCGAAAGAAGACCTTCCTAAGGTGTGGACGGATCTTGGTATGCGCTCAGGTTATGCGTACGGAAAATCCATTCGAACAGTCAAGACATGTGTGGGAGAAAGCTTCTGTCGTTTTGGAACGCAGGATTCAATCGGACTCGGAATTCGAATTGAGAAGAAATACGAAGGATTAAGCACTCCACACAAAGTGAAAATGGCTGTATCTGCATGCCCACGTAACTGTGCTGAATCAGGCATCAAGGATATTGGAATTGTAGGCGTAGAAGGAGCATGGGAGATTTATGTTGGAGGAAATGGTGGCGTCGATCTTCGTGGTGGGGATTTATTTGCAAAGGTAGCGACAGACCAGGAAGTCATGGACTTTATTAGTTCGTTCCTCCAGTTCTACCGTGAGGATGCCAAATATTTAGAACGTACATCACATTGGGTTGAACGAGTAGGACTAGACCATATTAAAAAGGTACTTGCCGACGCGGAAACCCGTGCACAGCTTATTGAGCGAGTGGAGCTTGCCTTAACAGGTCAACAGGATCCATGGAACGAAGTGCTCGAAAGTAAGGATAAACAAGCAACGCTTTATGAGAAAAAAGAAGTAGAAGTCATCAACTAAGGAGTGATTATCATGACTCAAGTACTGAATGAACCGATTTACGTTGCACAGCTGCATGAATTATCTGTTGGGATCGGTAAGAAGGTAACCATTGATTGCTTGGAACTTGCGCTATTTCGTCAAGAGAACGATGAAGTGCTTGCTGTGGAAAACCGCTGTCCACATAAAGGCGGCGTATTGTCTGATGGAATCGTCAGCGGAGAGTATGTGTTCTGCCCCATGCACGACTGGAAAATTGACCTTAGAAAAGGCGAAGCAGTCGCTCCAGACGTTGGCTGTGTAAAAACATATAACGTATCAATCGTAGACGAAGCCGTTTATATTGTAGTGAAGGAATAAATATTTGCAAAAACTGATTGGACAGAATGAAAAAATGAACTAAATGAGGTGGCGGGACATAACTTAATTGATGATTAAAACACGAACATAGCACCAAATCCACTACAGGAGAATCCCTCGCACCCGCCGTGAACGGCCTCAGCCCCTTTCGCGGTAAAGGCGCCGCTACAGTGTCTTCACCGCGTTCTGTTCCGTAGGAGCATTCCTGTGGGTTTTCTTTTGACCTATTTACACAAAAAAAGTCCTCCGTTAA
>NZ_JBNNQX010000027.1:0-27464 GCF_050276055.1 Alkalihalobacillus sp. NPDC127517
AAACCTTAAAACCATTGATACATTAACTTTTTCGGAGGGAGTCTCGGGTTCTCCCTCCGCTTGTTCAAATAAAATCACGAAAGGCGAATGATTCTCCAATTGAATCATTCGCCTTTTGTATATTAATTTTTAGTTACGTTCTAAACATGAGTTTTATCAGACTAACGTGGGTTTCTCTAAGCTCGCGTTTTTTATCGAGCCGTCAGTTCATCTTCAATAACCCATTTATGATTCATCACTTCATCATCACCATTTGTAGGAATGAAGTCCACCATATAAACGGTTGTATCCTTCGCTATTTCGATCGTTGCTTCAGCACCTTTCATACCCTTCATATGATCAGCATTTAAGATTACCTTTGAACCAGGCTCAAGTGGGGATTCCCCTGCATCCTCTAATTCTTCATGGACAACCCATTTATGGTTCCAGACCGTTTCACTTTCGGTAGTCGGTTTATAAGAGACTGAGTAAGCTGTGGTTTGATACGCTCCTGAAATCACAGCTTCTGCTTGATCCATTGATTCCATGTGATTTGTTTGAATAATCGCCTCGCTTCCAGTTGGGAAGGTAGGGTTGTCTGCCGTTTTCAAGTTATCAGGTACAACACGTGTGGAGCTTGAATGATTCATCTCTTCATGTGCAGTAGAGTTGTTTGAATTTGCATGAGGATCAGCTATGGTTCCATCCTCGTTACAGGCTGTTAAAAGAAACATGCCTAAAATCGCAATCATGCTCAGTTGTTTCCTCAAAGATGTCACCTCGATCGATGTGATTTTGTACCCCTTCCGTACCCAGTAAGGGCCAGATGTAAAACCTCTGTACGTAATAGGTTTTACCACTCAAGGATAAAATAATCATCTCTGAATAGGTTGTGGATATCTCTCTTGATACAATCTTAATTCTGTGAACAACTTTTAAAAAACTTTGATAAAAAGAGCTTGAATAGTCGTGGATATGTGGATAAAGGTGAGGATAACTCCGTTTTATCCACAAAAAAACGACCTTATTCAGGTCGTTTAGTAAAGCGATTACACAGGGAGTTCTTCTAGCGCGGCTTTGATTGCTGCTTCTGCGTGTAATGTTGTTGAATCAAAAACAGGGAGTATAGAGTCTTCTTGTTTAATTAGCAGAGGAATTTCAGTACATCCTAAGATGACTCCTTCGGCACCGTTTGAGGCTAACTCGTTAATAAGCTGTTGATATCTTGTTTTGGAATCTTCTCTAATCTCTCCACGACATAGCTCACTGAAAATAATCGTATGAGCTGTCTCACGCCCAACTTCACATGGCACAATGCATTCAATACCATGCATAGCAAGGCGATCCTTATAAAACGACTTCTCCATCGTGAATGCTGTGCCCAGTAAGCCGATCTTTTGGATATTTGCTTTTTTTATTGAAGCAGCTACGGCATCTACAATGTGGATAAGAGGGATGGATACCGCTTCTTGAACTGCATCTGCCATCAAATGCATGGTATTTGTACAAATAACAATTGAATCAGCTCCGGCTCGTTCTAATGCTTGTGCTGCTTCGATCATTTTTTCAGTAGCTGTGTCCCAGTGTCCAAGCTTCTGTAAATTGACGATTTCTTGAAAATCAAATGAGTGTAAAACAATCTTTGCGGAATGGAGTCCACCTAACTCTTCTTTTACGTATTCATTGATGTATTTATAATAAATGGCCGTAGATTCCCAGCTAAGACCGCCAATCAATCCAATCGTTTTCATATGTGACACCCTCCAATTTCTCTCTAAGGATATCGTAGCATGTTATACTGGACTGATTAAGATCCAGGTTTAGATGAATTTGAAGGTGCCAGTTTGAAAGGAGAATAAGCGTGCTTTGGTTTTCAATTGATCGAGATTCAGATGTGTTGCTTGTGCAGCAAGTATATAAACAAATTCGAAACCTCATTTTAACTGAGCAATTGGGTGAAGGTGTAAGGCTTCCATCCACACGAGAGCTAGCTGATTCAATCGGGGTTTCTAGAAACACCGTAACAGAGGCATATGATCAGCTGATTTTAGAAGGGTATGTTTTTGTCAAACCTCGTTCCGGCACGTATGTAGCAAAAGGTGTTGTACTCAAAGCATCCGAAAAAGCGAGACGAGAAAAGGACCTGACGAAATGGCTTGAAATAGAGCAACAAGATGACGACGTGATTGACTTTCGAGCGAGTCATCCCGCCATGGACCATTTTCCGAGGAAGGTGTGGGGAAGGCTGGCAAAGGAGGTTTGTTATGATTCTCACGATGATCTGTTTGGCTATCGCTCGCCACTTGGAGATGAAACGCTACGTAGAGTTCTTACCACCTATTTAACACGAACAAGAGGCGTGTCGTGTCATCCGGAGCAAATTGTTATTACTGCAGGTGCGACTCAAGGATTGTCGCTCATTACTCAGCTATTAATGGAAGAAGGAGATTACGTAGCAGTAGAGGACCCTGTGACAGATGAAATGCGTACCATCTTTGTGAAAGCGGGAGCAGAAGTTGAGCCGATAAAAGCTGATCGAAATGGGATCCAACCAACTGAATTATCGACCGAGCGTAAGCCAAGTTTTGTTTTTGTCATTCCCTCACATCAATTTCCGCTTGGAGCGATTTTGCCAATCCAGCGTAGAATTCAATTAGTGGAGTACGTGCGTAAGATGGATTCTTATATTGTAGAAGATGATTACGATAGTGAATTTACATATGAGGGAACAGCGGTTTATTCAATGCAGGGACTTGACCCAGAGCGCGTCATTTATGTAGGAACATTTAGCAAAATTCTATCTCCGGCCTTGCGCATTGGCTATGTCATTTTACCAAAGCATCTCATTGACCGCTTTAAGGAGCTAAAGTGGTTCTCTGACCGCCATACAGCTACACTCGAGCAGCAGGTGATGGCGAGGTTTATTGAAGAGGGGCATCTCGATCAACATGTCAGACGTATGAAACGAATATATGAAAAGCGTCGAAGAGCACTGGTCACTGCTTTGGGTCGGACCTTTCAGTCACTTGAAATAATTGGACAAGCAGCAGGAATGCATGCGGTTGTTGAGTGGGAAGACCTAGTTGTAGATGAATCTTTCGTGAACCATTGTAAACAGAATGGCGTCATTGTCTATCCAGTCGAGTATTATGCACTTAAAAAAGGACATCACAAAAAGCAAATGGTATTAGGCTATGGAAGCTTAACTGAGGAAGAAATAAATGAAGGAGTTAGAAGATTACAGAAAGCCGTTGAGAGTTATCAATCTAAGAATTAAGAGCCTCGCTTTCAAGTTGAGGCTCTTTTTCTTAGGTTATTTCTTCGGCAGTTTTGCAGCGTACGTTTTCCTTAACGTATGAAGCTCATGTAACTTTTCCAGTGCGTTTGGTCCGATCTCTTTCCCTGCAGCGACCACAAGGCTTTCAACAAGTGCTGTTGGAGCAACCATCGAATGAAATTCTCCGATTTCGCCTCGTTCTGTGTATAGCACGTAGGTGGCTTGATTAATCATAGGTGAGACCAATAAATCTGTTAATAGAATGGTTGTGATCGATTGTGTGGCTGCGTAATCAAGTAAGACTTGAATTTCTGGAGAGAAATGCACAAAGCCAAACAGTACAATGGTGTCGCCAGGTTCAATATGAATCATATCCTCATAGATTTCATGGCCACTTTGAGCGAGCTTTGTGACGTCTACATTAAACCGACGCAGGCGGAACTTTAGAAATGTAGCGAGACCGTCAGCTGGGCCACTACTATAGATATGTACAGTAGATGATTGACTTATGGCTAAGACACTATTCTTAAAATCTTCTAATGAAATATGTTTTAATGTTTCCTCTAAAAAACCAATGGATGCTTGAAACATCCCACTTAAATACGTATCCTCGTGTTTTGCCACAGCCTTCTCCATCTTTTTAGCCGGAGTGATGGTTGCTTCGTAATCCTTATAAGAACGTTTAAATGCTTTTAAGTTATCGTAGCCAACAGCTTCCCAAAATCTTGAAACAGTTGCCACACTGACTGAACAGGCGTGTGCAATTTCATGTTCAGTTAGATACGGAATTAAATGATTGTTTTTACTAAGATAGTCAGCAATCGATTGTTGGCTTTTTGTAAGTGTGTATGCATCAAAATGAACCATAAACGCCTCCTTTCTCGCTATTGTACTTCATTTTTGAAAGTTAATTATCATTTTTTCAAAAAAGAAATAAATTTACAAACGGTTAATATGTACTTCATATCTCATGCTTATACTAGCCTTGTAAGACTATATGAGGAGGCGGGTAAGCGTGAGTACGTTACAAGATTTAAATCAGGAAAGAAAATTAACTCAGTCACAGAAAATGATGGTGTTTGTCCTTTCCATGTCGTTGTTTGGGGTCTCAAAACTGATTGCTAATATCATTCCGTCTATAGAATTTGGTCCAATTGATTTATCTGTTTCTTACTTTGCATTTATTCCGCTCGTTCTCGTCGCCTTATTTCATCCGTTACAAGTTGCAATCGGTGCAGCCGTTGGAAAAATTGTCTTTGCCGACTTGCTGCTAGGAAAGTTTGATGGAATAGGAGCTCTGGAATCATTTATACAGTTATCCCTTGCCATGTACATAGCGGGTCTTCTCATTCGAAATCCACTAAATAAATGGCAGCTAGGAATTGCCGCTATCGTTGGGGTTGCAATTGATCAACTACTAAGCTCACTGGTTGATATCGGAAAAGTATGGTTTGGAGTAGAAGAACTTGAAGCTGTTCCAGGTCTTCCAGAAAGTATTATCATGCTTGAAGGAATTAGCTTTATTAATGAAATGGTCATTACGGGTGTATTATTTGGCCTTATTCCTACACTTTACTTAGTTCCTAAATTATATGGGAAAATTGAGCCATTGCTTGGTATGAAGCCGAGAGAGAAGCGGGTTGAGGCAAAAATGAGTCAATTTGTCACACCTGGTCTGATGATTCTATCGATCTTTCTATTATTCATCGCGATGATTGGCGAATTTATTGCAGAGCTTGAGATCAGTCTCGCATTCTGGTCAACGGATTTCATTAGTCAATTTGAAGATGGGTACGAATGGATTGGCTATTCAGCAATTGGCATCGTGATTGTACTTGTTGGCTATACCCTTTTTGCTTTAGTAAAAAGAAAAAAGAGAACAGCAAAAAAATCAGATGATCAGGCTGCATAATTTGAGCGAAGGAGTTTTTAAATGATTTCTTTTAAAGATGTCTCGTTTAAATATCCAGGCGCAGAAAACTGGGTCTTAAAGGATATCTCAGTTGACATTGAACCTGGAGAATTTGTTGGTATTATTGGTGGGAATGGTGCAGGGAAGTCTACTTTTTGTAAAGCGATGAATGGTCTTATTCCCTTCTATTATGTAGGTGATTTGGAAGGGGAAATCACTATTAACGGGATCAACACGATCAAATCAAATGTAGGTCAATTATCAAAGCATGTGGCGTATGTGTACCAAGACTTTGAGAATCAGCTTGTTCGACCGACTGTCTATGATGAAGTGATTTTCTCTCCATTGAATTATGGTTACCCCGATTACAAGGAGCGAGGAATGGAAGCTCTTGAGATCCTCGGTTTAACGGATATTGCAAATGAGTATATTTGGCAGTTAAGTGGTGGCCAAAAGCATTTGGTGGCATTGGCGGGAGCCTTGTCCCTTAATCCAGACATTATGATTATCGATGAGCCTGTCGCACAGCTAGATCCAGCTCATGCGATTTCATTATATGAAAAGTTAAAAATGTTAAATGAACAATACAATAAAACCATTATTGTGATTGAACACCATACAGAGTTTGTTGCAAGCTACTGTAAACAGGTCATTCTTTTAGAGGATGGATCAATTAAGTGGAAAAAGCCGGTTCAAGAGGCACTCAACCGGGTCGAAGAGCTTTCAGAGAGAGATATCTTCCCGCCTCAAGTCACAGTGGCGGCGCATTCTCTTTTAGGACCGACCGGAACACTGCCAGTTACAGTCAAGCAAGCTAGGGAGCTTCTTCAACCAATTATTACAAGACCCGACTTCACAACAATAAAGATGCAGCCAAAAGTTAAACGTGGTGAGACATTAGTAGAAATGAAAGACGTGAAATATGGATACAAATCTCTCACAAGAAAACGAAAAGAAGTGCTTGATGGGGTATCTCTTAAACTCTATGAGAACGAACGAATCGCTCTTGTTGGAAGTAACGGGGCCGGCAAATCGACATTACTCAAACTAATCTCAGGAATTATTAAGCCTTACCGTGGTCACGTCATTACGGACGGGATGCTGACAAAAAAGACATCCCCTGAAAAAATTGCAGAGCGTGTAGCGCTTATTTATCAAAAGCCTGAGGAGATGTTTATTCAAGACTCCATTCAAAAAGATGTCTCTCATTTCTTAGATACGAGGAAAGTAGAAGGACGAGACGATTTTATAAATGATGTGATGGAAACCTTTAACTTAACAGAGCTTGCAGAGCGTGATGGCAGACTATTAAGTGGAGGACAACAGCGGCGAACGTCGCTTGCCATTGGTATGGCAATGACTCCTCTGATTATGCTTATGGATGAACCAACTTCAAGCTTAGACATGGCAACAAGGAAAGAAATGATGAAGCTCCTTGGTAATCTTGATGAAGGAATTAAAACAGCTGTGGTTGCTACTCACGATATGCAGCTAGTTGCCGAATGGGCCACTAGAGTCATTGTCATGCACGAAGGAAACGTACTAGCTGATCTGCCGCCACATCTATTATTTGAGGACCAGGCACTTCTTCAAAAAGCTTCGCTCGTGGAGCCTCAAATCGTTACGTTGTGCCATGAATTAGGAGTGTCACCAGTTAGTTTGAGCATTCAAGATTTTGTAGAGAAGGTTTTTCCTTGTATGGAAAGAGGCGAGAAGAATGAATGGATCTCATAATATTCTAGAGAAACTGACAATTGAGAACGTAAAGATTGAGTTAATGAGGACAGCATTTGGTCATGGGGAAACCTATTTTTCGAAACTCGATCCACGGATGCTGATCGTCTGGTGTACGATTTTTACCATCTTACCTTGGTTCACACATAACTTGACCATTCTCCTTGGACTATCAATGTTTATGGGCGTACTTGCGTACCAGGCAAAGGTTAGTCCATTGTTAATCATTTTGCTTGCTATCGGAATCTTTTCGCAGTTTTTTTACATTGTGACACTCGCCATTTTTCTTGGTGGAAGCTTTAGTGCTGCTGTCTCTATTATTCCCTTAACATTAAAGCTTCTTGTCATTTCACTCGCAACAATGGCTGTGTTTACAAGTATAGATCCTGAGAAATTTAGTGATTCACTTCTTAGCTTTGGTGTTCCAGCTAAGTTTGGATTTGGTGTCTCATATGGATACCGAATGCTACCAATTTTACTTGAAGAATACGAGAACTTAATCCATTCCTTTCGCTTACGGGGGAAAAAGCCGGATAAGAAGGGATGGTTCTACTTTTATTATCTTGTTTACTACGCAAAGATGGCGGTGGTTGCCTTCTACCCTATGATGCTTAATACCGCCAAGCGAACGCGCACAACCGTTGAAGCGCTTGAAGTACGCGGATTCAGCTATACACTTGAGAGTTCCGCTTCAAAGAAATTGAAACTAGCCCACTTAACCTATACTAAATCAGATACGTATTTTATTATTTGGACCGTTGTAGCGACTGGGCTTATCTATACAGTAGGATACGTACTACCACTTTAAGCTGAGAGGATTGGACATTCATGAAGATCGATTTTCATACACACGTAAAGCTTGCAAAACGAGTTGATTTTGATATTACATTTTTTGAGGAAATGGTTTTAAATGCAAAAGAAGTAGGGTTAGATGCGTTGGCGATGACAGAGCATTTTAATACGAGTCGTTTTTATGATATTTATGAACAGTTAGATCAGCGCTATGAATACAAAGGGAACTATTATGATGTATACGGGTTTAAAGTATTTACCGGTATGGAGATAGATGTAGTAGAAGTAGGGCATATTTTGTTCACCGGACATAGGGATGACTTGCTCTACACAAGAAATCAACTGGAGAATCATACGACCAAAGAAACATTTATTCCGTTTGATGAGCTCCTGCAAATAGGTGAGTCCTTTGACTTCTTAAAAATTGGAGCGCACCCATTGCGTTCAACAACGCCGCTAACACAGCACGCGGCAGGTCAGTTACAAAGGTTAGACGCCTTTGATTTAAACGGGAAGGACCTATTCGAGCATGGGGTAGAGACAATGGAACGCAACGTATTAGCATTTGCAGAAAACATCAGCAGACCGGTTGTGTGTGGAAGTGACTCCCATCATCCCATTCACCTAGGTGCTGTTCACAATCAGTTTACACGCCATTGCGAAACGGCTGCTGAACTAAAGAAAGAAATTCAAGCTGGGGCATACACACGAGTCATTTCCCCAGTACTAAATACGAAAATTGCAGCAGCCAAAATTGTAAAGAAACAAATGAAGGAAGAGCTTATCGCAAAAATGTCATGAGTACGACGAAGCAGAAGCCTATGTATCCAAGGCTTCTGCTTTTCTGTAGGCTGCAGGAGTTAAATCCGTATGTCTTTTAAAGGTCCGATAAAAATGAGGCATACTTGCGAACCCACATGAATCAGCCACATTCTCGATCTTCATATCAGTATAAAGAAGCTGGTGCTTAGCCTTAGCCAATCGTTTAGATGTGATATAGTCTGATAGACCAATCCCCAGATATTTTTTAAATACCCGGCTCAAGTGTGCGGTTGATATCGATGCAATCCGTGCTAAATCCTCTAATTCCAGCTTTTGCTCAAGGTGATTCTCGATATAAAAGAGAATGTCTCGAATCCATTCCGGTTCGTTTGTTGATTTATGAGTTGTTGTGTTTCGCACACAATGACGATTCAAATGTACCAGGATAAGCTGTAACCATAGAAAAATAGCTTTCTCAGAGTCGACAACCGTTTGATTCATTTCTTTATGTAATTGAGACAAATAGTTTTCCAACTCAGTTATGGTCTCCTGTTTCATATGGAAACGATAATTTTGTTCGGATCTAGCCACATGGAAGATCGTTTGTTTTGTATGCGCATACAAAAATACAGCCTGTTGAATAAGGGCTGGACTAAAAAAGATAGCCGTAGAGGTAATCAAATGTTCTGATGAAGGCAGAGCCCGGTGAATAATATTCGCAGGAATGACAAAGAGGTCGCCTGCGTTTACTTCGTATAATGTCTGATCAATTAACAATGTACCTTTGCCATTGTACACGTAGATCAGTTCATTCCAATCATGGATGTGATGCGGAAGTTCATTACGTTGCGTTTTTGTATCCTTATAGGTCATTGAAACAGGCAAGTGTTGACCTGGATCAATGGACTTGCGAACAAGCTTCATAGGATCACCTCTCTTTGATTATATCAATAAAAGGTATAAAGTGGTCAAATTACGCACTATCTATAACTTGTCGAACTTGGTAGAATCGCAGTAAGTAGAAGAGCAGGAGGGAACGTATGAAGGGAATTGTCTGTAATCAACCAAAGGAATTTACATTCATAAAAGATATGAAAGCGCCTACAATTAAACAAGGCGAAGTTCTCATTCAAATAAAACGAGTAGGGATCTGTGGAACAGACCTACATGCCTACATGGGTAATCAACCCTTTTTTGAATACCCGCGTGTTCTAGGACATGAGCTTTCAGGTGTAATTGAGAGTGTAGGTGAAGAGGTTAAAGAGTTTAATGTCGGGGATCAGGTAGCAGTGATACCGTACATGCACTGCGGAACATGTTCAGCCTGCCTTGCTGGGAAAACGAATTGTTGTGAATCATTGAAGGTACTTGGTGTACACACAGATGGTGGCATGCGGGAGAAGATAGCTGTACCGGAAACACATGTCATCAAAACGAATCATTTATCCTTAGACCATGCCGCATTAATTGAGCCGCTTGCCATTGGGGCACACGCCGTTAATCGAGCCGAGCTTCAAGCAGGAGAAAATGTTCTTGTTATTGGTGCAGGCCCAATAGGTCTTGGAGTGATGGCCTTTGCTAAACGAAAAGGGGCAATTGTAACCGCGCTCGATATTAATGAAGAGAGGCTGACTTTCTGTAGGGAATGGGGTCAAGTTAATCATACCATCTGTTCAAGCAAACCAACTGAGGCAGAACTCCGCGAGGCAATGGGGGCGCTTCCTACCGTTGTCTTTGATGCAACAGGTAACGTTCATTCAATGACACAAGCCTTTAACTACGTAGGGTTTGGTGGAAAGCTTGTTTATGTTGGCTTAGTCAAACAAGACCTAACATTCCACGATCCAGATTTTCATAAAAAAGAACTGACGCTGCTTGGTAGTCGAAATGCAGCAAAAAAAGATTTTGAAGACGTCGCTCAACTTTTAGAATCAAAACAATATGACATGGATGCTTACATCACGCATCGCTGCGAATTTGATGAATTAATCGATACATTTGAAGAGTGGTTAAAACCAGAAACAAAAGTGATTAAAGCCATGGTCGCACTATCATAAAGTGAGATGAATCAAATGAACATACACATTTGATTCACCTTCACATACATTTGAAAGCGTTACCTAAGAATAGGAGGCTACCTCAATGTACAAAGCACTATATTCTATTTCTTTTATTCTACTTCTTACGGTTGTTGGCGCATGTTCAACACCTACCTCTACGGATGAGGAAAAAGTATACACCGTCAATCTAGCATATGGGAACCAGCCTGGAGAGCCGGTTGATCAGGTTGCTCATAAATGGAAGGAGCTTGCGGAAGAACAAAGTGGTGGCCGCTTCGATTTTCACCTCTATCCAAGCTCCCAGCTTGGCTCGGAAGCTGACGTAGTCGAACAAGCGCTGTTCGGGAGTAATGTCATCATTTTTACGGGATATGATTTTCTGATGAACTTTGTCCCTGATTTAGGTGTGTTAACAGCTCCTTACATTGTAGATGATGTAGACGATTTGTTTTATTTAGCTGAAACAGACTGGTTTAACGAGCAAAGGCAAGAGCTAAAGGAAATTGGCTTTGATGTTGTGACGACGAACACACTCTATGGTGAAAGACATCTGATGACAACACGTGAAGTGTTAACACCAGACGACTTAAGAGGAATGAAAATACGCGTACCAAACAATCAGATGTACATTAATACATTTAGTGTTCTGGGAGCCTCCCCAACACCTCTTCCACTTGGAGACATGTACGCCTCCCTGCAGCAGGGTGTGATTGACGGAGCAGAGAACCCGATCCCTGTTCTAGAAGCATCAAAAACGAATGAGGTCGCAAACTATCTAGCCCTAACCGGTCACACAAAAATCATGAGTCCGTGGGTAAGTGGAACAGAATTCTTAGATGAGTTACCAGATGATTTATTAGAAATTCTGCGTACAACAGGAGATGAAGCAGGAGAGTACGGTAAAGCCATTGTCTATGAGCAAGAGGAAGAAGTTCTGGAGCTATTTGAGGAACAAGGCATCATTATAAACGAAGTAGACCAGGAAGCATTTAAAGAAAAAGCAGAACGAATCTTTGAGGTTACACCTGAGTGGAGTCCGGACTTAAAAGAGACGATTAATAGGTTGCTGGAGGATCGTGGTTAAGGGAAAAAAGCCAGCCCATTTGCGTTAACAAGCAGATGGGGCGAGAGACGACAAGCGGACCAAGAAAAATATGCGAGATAGTAAGAGAAATAGGAGATTAAGCAAGAACTTCAGGGTCATCAAGAGGTCGCTGCTGAATACCAAGAAGTAAACACCACGCACCAAGCTACACGTCGTTTTAAGCAAGAAACCCGAGGCGTTAGCAAGAAGAATGGAAGATTTACCAAGCGGGGAGCGGGGGTCGACCAAGAAACAAGTGCCCATAGCAAGAAGGAAGCTAGGCGCAGCAAGAAGCACACCCGTTTAGTAAGAAGGAAAGTACGCGGACCAAGAAGTCCAGACGAGATAGTAAGAAGAACCGGAGCTTAAGCAAGAACTCCCGCACTATCGAGCAAGAAAAGCGGGATACCAAGAAGAAAGTACCTTACACCAAGCTCTAACCACCAACTACAAATTAAAGGAGGGTACAGCATGAAACAGCTGATAAACAACTTGGATGATTTTATATCGGCAGCAGCATTAGCGGGGATCATAGGTTTAATCAGCACCAATGTATTTTTTCGCTTCGTACTAAATAATCCGATCACGTGGACAGAAGAAATCAGTCTCGCTTTATTTATCTGGCTTGTTTTTGTCGGACTCAGCTCAGTTACGAAAACAAACTCACATGTTGGAATTGATTACTTTGTTCGAAAGCTCCCTGAAGTATGGAGATTTCGACTTCAGGTGTTCCGTTTACTGTTTATCTTTGTCATAACAATGGTTGTGTTTGTTTATTGGGGAGCAGCCTTTGCCATTCACGGTGTAGCGAAGGTTACTCCTGTGCTTGGTGTCAGCTATACATTTATCACACTTGCAGTTCCTGTTGGTTCTGTTCTTGTCTTATATCATCTTATTCGCGTCTTTATACGAAAAGATAGAGACTATGTGAATCAAGAGAGAGGAATTGAGTAGCTATGATCCTAACGATTACACTCTTATTAATGCTTGCTTTAATGATTATGAACATACCGGTTGCCTATTCAATGATTGCAGCCTGTGCGTTTTACTTTATCTTTAACGATAGCTTCGCCAATGAGATTTTAATTCAACGAATGATGAGTGGCGTTGAATCCTTTCCTCTGCTCGCGATCGTGTTTTTTGTAACAGCAGGAATCTTGATGAACTATACAGGAATCACAGAACGGATGCTGCGTT
This sequence comes from Alkalihalobacillus sp. NPDC127517, assembly GCF_050276055.1. NCBI lineage: Bacteria > Bacillati > Bacillota > Bacilli > Caryophanales > Bacillaceae > Alkalihalobacillus > Alkalihalobacillus sp. NPDC127517. The sequence continues at coordinate 12,798 of NZ_JBNNQX010000027.1, forward strand.
TTGCTCAGGTCCTGACTGGTCATATGACCGGCGGATTAGCTAAAGTAAACGTTTTGTTAAGTGTATTGATGGGTGGACTTTCTGGATCGAACATTGCTGACGCGGCGATGCAATCAAAGGTCCTTGTGCCAGAAATGACAAAGCGCAACTATCCGCCTGCTTTTTCTACGGCGCTTACGGCGGCCACATCTCTGATTACTCCAATTATCCCACCGGGTATTGCTTTAATTATGTACGGATATATTGGAAACGTTTCAATAGGGAAATTGTTTATGGCCGGGATTGTTCCGGGGTTAATGCTGAGTGTAATCTTTCTAGTCCTTGTTCATTTTCTCGCAAAAAAACGTGGGTTTGAGGTCGAGAAGAAGCCTGCAGCTAAACCAAAGGAAATTCTATTTGCGTCAAAAGATGCGATTCTTGCTATTCTTTTACCCATTATTATTATCGGTGGAATCAGGTTTGGTATCTTTAGTCCAACAGAAGCAGGAGCCATCGCCGTATTATATGCGTTATTATTAGGATTTTTAATTTACCGCCAAATGACGGGCAGAGACTTATTTGCTGCCTTAAAGGAATCAGTGAATTTAACGGCAACGATCATGATCATCATTGCTGCGGGGACAGCATTTGGTTGGGTTTTAACACTAGAACAAGTTCCGCAATTTTTAACAGAGTATGTAACGGGTTATATTAGTAGCCCTGCGATGTTCTTGTTTATAGTCATGATTTTTCTTATAGCGGTTGGTACGTTAATTGAAGGAAACGTCTTACTTATTATTCTAACGCCAATCCTGTTACCAATGGTTCATTCATTTGGAATTGATCCTGTTCATTTTGGATTGTTCTTTATCCTATGTTTAAGTGTTGGAACCATTACACCACCTGTGGGTACAATTATGTTCACTACAGCAGCCATTACTAAAGTAAAGATTGAAGCATTTATCAAGGAAGTATGGCCATTCTGGCTTGCCCTTATCGTCGCTATTCTTTTAATCGCTTATATTCCGGCAATCTCATTATGGTTACCATCTATTCTATAAAAAGTAGCAGTGCCCGATGCATGAAAAACGCTTCTGAGAATACAACTCTCAGAAGCGTTTTTTTACTATCTTTCTCATTAGTTGTTTTTTCTTATAATCATGTACTATAAAAGAAGATAAGAATGATCAGAAGAGAGGTTAAGCATTGATGCAAATCGGACGCTATATCATACTCGCACTCATGTATGTTGGAATTAACACGTATATTGGATGGCATGGGATCACCTGGTTCCAATCGTTAGGACTTGAAAACCAATTAGGTCAGGTAGGCTATTGGGTTCTCTTTTTTATCGTTGCACTATCCTATATCTTATCACTCGTCATTAAAGGCCCCATTGGCCGATTTTTAAAAGTAATTGGATCCTTTTACTTTGCGATTCTGCAATACACCATTTTGCTCTTTCCTATCCTAGACCTAGCACTTTGGCTAGCAAGCTTACTAGGGTGGGCACCTTCATTACATATTCCGTTAATCGGGACCGTTGTCGCATCAGCATTGTTGCTGCTTCTACTTTGGGGATCCAGAAATAATTGGAGCACGGTTATTCGACCTTATTCATTGAATATCGGAAAACATTCTGGTACCCAATCGAAGCTACGAATTCTCGTTGCCTCTGATGTACACTTAGGTCATATAAAGGGGAATCGGTTTCTCAAAAAATTAATAAAGATCTCAAGTGATGTCAAACCAGATATCATCTTTATACCCGGTGATCTATTAGATGGAGAGATTGAACCGTTTAAACGAAATCAGATGAATGAGACGTTACGTTCATTAAAAGCGCCACTTGGAGTCTACGCTGTTCTTGGCAATCATGAGTATTATGGTGGAGCGGTTGACGAATTTGTTCAACTGGTAAAAGACGCAGGAATTCACCTTTTACAGGATGAAGCAGTTGAAATAAATGATTCCTTTTATGTGGTGGGTCGTAAAGATAAGACTGCAGAGGGTAATCGATATGGCGGACGTAAAAGTGTGGAAGAGTTGCTTGTACCACTTGACCCTGCGAAGCCTATTCTGTTGTTAGATCACCAACCGTATGAACTTGGTATAGCAGAGAAAGCTGGGGCTGACATGATGTTATCTGGACACACACACCGAGGACAAATGGCTCCAAATCATCTTATTACATCTCGTCTATTCGAGCTCGACTACGGTTACAAGCAAAAAGGTAAAATGCATGCTCTTGTCTCATCAGGCTTTGGGTCCTGGGGCCCACCCATTCGAATTGGAAGTCGCTCTGAAGTCTTACAGATTGACGTAACCTTTGAAAAATAAAATTAATTTGTAAATGTCTGGTTGAAAATGATTTGTTTAGGGTAAATATTACTAACCTATTCAATTAGGTGAGGGAGAGAGTATCTTGAGAAAACCTACAAGTAGTCCTGGCTGGCACACGTACCCTAGTATGGTCGCCATGGTCACATCAACTCATAAAGATCAAAGCAATATCATGGCAGCAGGGTGGCATACGTATATTGGTCAAGATCCGGGATTTTATGGAATTTCCCTTAGAAAAGAAACTCATTCATTTAACCTAGTGAAGGAGAGTGGAGGGTTCGGAGTGAACTTTCTGCCAGCAAAGCGTTCTGAATGGATTCAAGCAGCAGGAACGATGTCTGGAACGACAATGGATAAGTTTAAAACACTTCACATCCCTTATGAACCAGGAGAGAAAGTGAACGTACCCATTCTATTAGATGCATACTTCGCATACGAGTGTAAGGTTGTTGATATCACAACATATGGAGATCACGAGTGGATTGTAGGAGAAGTCCTTCTTACATACAAAGATGATTCGTTGTTTCTTCAAAATGGATTACCTGACCTTACGAAATTACAGCTTCCTACCTATATGGGGCGTTCAGAATACCGAATCATATCCGATACAACCGATGTACATCTACATCGTTTGGAATAAATGAAGGAGGCGTTCTGAATGACAACACAAACAACAACAAATCAACAGGGTAACGCAACAGGAGCATTGGTTTTAGCCATCTTAGGTCTTTTTCTTCCAGTAATAGGGATCGTTACAGCCATTATTGGGTTAGTGATGATTGGAAAGGTAACGGCACCAGAGCACAGCGGGTTAAAAACAGCGACGAAAGTGATCGCGTGGATCTCCATTGTTCTGCAGGCTCTTAGCATTTTATTTGTTGCCACTGGTGTTATTAGTGTCTTTACGATTTAATAAGATGAATAAGAAAGCGGGCATCCATTTACTGAGGAGGCCCACTTTTTTATTTACAAGAAATCTTTATTCACCAGACAACGCCGCAACAATCGTTGACACATTGTGCTGATACATTCCAATGTAGGTTCCAGTCTCTGAGCCTGCCTCACCCATCGCATCGGAGTAAAGCTCTCCACCAAGCTCAACATCTACACCTGCATTTGCTGCTCCATCAATAACAGATCGAATGGAACTGTCGCTAATACTTGATTCAACGAATACAGCCGGGACTTCTTTTTCAATAATTGTATCAATTGTGGATTGGACGTCTGATAATCCGATTTCAGATTCTGTACTCAGTCCTTGTAAGGCAACAACCTCTAAGTCATTCGCACGACCAAAATACTGAAATGCATCATGGGCCGTTACAAGCACACGTTGCTCACTCGGAATGGCGGCCAGAGCTTCTTTTGATTGCTGCTGAAGCGACGTAATCTCCTCGAAGTATGCTAGTTTGTTTTCTTCAAATTCATCAGCATGATCAGGTGCATGGACCTTTAATTCTTCAACAGCTGCATCAAGTGCAACCGTCCACAAAGCAGGATCAAACCAAACGTGTGGATCTGTAGCACCGCCATCTTCATCCTCCAGTAAGTCTGATTCTGGAATCACCTCAGAGATAGCGAGAGTGGGTACATTGGTGTTTGAAAAGACATCAAGCATGTTTGCCTCAAGGTGAAGACCGCTATAAAAGATTATGTCGGCATCCTGAAGTGTCGCGATATCACTTTGTGTCGCTTCATACATATGAGGGTCAACGCCCGGTCCCATTAAAGCCTTCACTGACACATGCTCTCCTCCAATCACTTCTAGAGGTTCGGCAATTTGGGCAATGGTGGCCACAATTTCAATGGGTCCATCAGCAGCTGGATCATCAGTTGGGGGATTTGTTCCATCAGAGGTATTACATGCGCCAAGAATGATCAACGAGCTAAAAACCGTACTACCAGCTAAAGCATAAGCTTTTCTTTTCATCAAAGAATCCTCCTCTTTTTGCTTAGACTAAAAAATGTGTACGAGTCATAAAAAGTTTACCTAAGGAAACTTTAAGGCCGTAATGAATGAATGTCAAGAAAAAAAGCTAGCGATTTTGTTCAATAAACATGGACAAATCAGCATTAAAGGCATCCTGATCACAATAAAATAAACCATGACCACTGTCCTCATATTGATAAAATCTTGATCCATAAATCATTGCATGAAGAACCTCACCAAATTTAAAAGGACAGATCTTGTCTTGTTTACCATGAAAGATTCCCGTTGGAACATGAATACTTGCTAAGTCTTCCCAAAGTTCCTCATCCCGTAATGATACGGCAGTGTAGGCAGTTGAGTAGCCAGTAGCTGCAAGACCAAGGCCAATAAACCATTGCTTAAAAGGAGGAGAGGTAGGCTTCGCAAAAAATAGACCAGCAAATTCATCTAACAAGGCTGGTCGATCCTTGTACGTTTGCCAAATTAGTCCATCCACTTCCTCTTTTGTCATGCCAAATGGATAGTCAGGTCCTTGAGTAAAGCTTGGGGCAGCGGCTGCGACTAAAGCTAGCTGACTGATCCGATGTCCTTGGTGTCTTGCCATATATCGGATGGCAATGGCGCCTCCCATCGAGTGACCAAGTAGGGTAACGTCATGTAGATTTAGCGTATCAATAACGATACGAAGATCATCGGCTAACTGATTATATGTGTAGCCATACCAAGGTTTATCTGATTGACCAAACCCACGCAAATCAAGTCCTATGCAGCGATAACCGGCTTTTGGTAACTGATTATACTGATACTCAAAACAGTCATGATTAAGGGGCCAACCGTGAATGAACAAGATCGGTTTCCCGTCCTCTGGACCAATGTCATGAACAAACAGACTTACTCCTGATTCAACTGGTACGTTAATTCCCATTTACATCAATCCCTTCTTGACTATGTAGAAAATCCAACCGTCTTTACGAGGGTGGAATTCTTTTCATAGCTAGGTAGTAACAAATTAAAAAGTATGCAGCAGAGCTTGAAAATAAAACGATGAGTATGGCCACCGGCGATAAATATTGCTTGACTTGGACAAACGCCAGTACGCCAAGGAATATAAATACACTAATACGCAGTAAAATAAAGTCCCTCACGCGTTGACCCCTCCTACAAAATGTTTACTCTTTACCTATCTTATGCATGAGGCAAACAGTTGGGCACTACAAAAAGCGTGTCGAACGAAGTAGATTTATCTTTTCAATTAATCCTTTACTCTGTTAAACTGTTAGAATAATGAAATAGTTGACCCTAGGAAGAACGGAGCGAACACAATGAAACGAGTTCTTATCATCGCGAGTAGTGGAGGGAATCTGTATAGTCTTGGTGGCAGTCAGCCGGATCGTTTGATGCAAGAATTAGCCAATCAAGCTCAAGCAGCCAATATAGACATTAAGGGTATTCAATTTATATCAACTGAGCAATCAATGGATTCAATTAAGCGCACATCAAGCGCAAAGCTACTAGGCTGGAACAATCAAAACCAGGAAGTCGAAGAAATTGATTCTGGAACATTAGAGGAAGTGAATCAAAAAGCAATTAGCATAGATGAACATTTTGCTCAGTTAGTTGAAAAGGGAGAAGTAGATGCCCTAATCGCTATGAGTGCGGATCCGAGCGGAGTGAACCAAAAAGTCGTTGAAGCCGTTGCAGTAGCAGGCATTCCTGTTGTCGGAACAGGTGGGACGTCCATGGCTGAGATCGGCAGCGTAGGAGCAAATATTATTGCTCAGTCAGGCACAACCGGGACATCGAATAAAACACGTGCCATTGGGTTTATGACCGCATTGTCCAAACATTGGGGGACAAGCTACCGCCCGAAACTTCATTCTGGATTGAGTGAAGAACAAACGAAAACAAAAATGGTTAATCTCCGTGGAATCATGACGTCATCGCTTCCCGCATTTATTGCACTAGCCATTGTGCTCGCATTCAGTAAAATACCCGGACTGGAGCCTCTAGGTGATGTATTTGATCTGCTTATTGGAGCATTACCAGTGGTTGTAGCAGTTATTGCTGCTAAACAAATGGCTGATTTAGATGAGGTGACGATTGTAGCCGGAATAGTGGCAGGATTGCTGTCAGTAAATGGAGGAATTATTGGAGGGTTACTTGCTGGAATTGGAGCAGGGTACTTGGTGCCATTTTTATTTACAAGATGCTTAAAGCTAAATTTCCCTGCAACAACAGTAAACATTGTGGCTGGAGGATTTGGAGGATTAATTCCAGGTCTGCTTGTTTTCTTTGTACTAAGCCCAATCGCCCTGCAAGTTGGTGATTGGATTCGAATCGCAATTGACTCAACCATTGCCTTTAACCCAATTATAGCGGGTATTGTAGCAGGGCTTTTAATTTGGCCGGCCATTCTTGGAGGCATTTATCATGCGGCGATTCTGCCAATTGTTTTGCTTGAAATGGAAAACACGGGAAACAGCTTTCTTGGAGCCATTGACATGGTGGGACTCGTCATGGTGGCTGCCGGTATTAACTTGGCCAATATTATTTTTCCGAGAAGAAAGGTCGAAGCAACAGCCGCAGCCCCGTCTTTTGGAATAAACATGTTCTTTGGTACCTTCGTAGAATCTGCGTACCCGTTCATGTTCGCGAATCGACTTGTATTCATTGGTGCTCTGGTTTCTGCAGGAATCGGAGGAGCAGTGGTTGGATTATTTAACTTAAGAGGAACAGCCTATGTTCCATCCTTTGCTGCACCTGGATTGTCTGATAATGCATTAGGATTTATTTTAGCAATGCTTGCTTCGTTATTAAGCGCGTTTGTCTTTACGCTGCTCGCAAACAAGTTTTCAAAAGCAACATAGGAAAAAGCACCTGCTTCTATTAAAGGAAGGCAGGTGCTTTTTTGGTTAAAAGGTACAAAGTCCGTCACTACAGCCATTGTCTGGATTGGTGTTCTTATTTTTTGTGATTTCTTCTGCGTGTGCTTTTGTTAACGCATCTAAAAATGCAGCGGGCTGCTGAGCACCTGAAACCACATGAGTGTTGTTAATCACAAAGAAAGGAACACCTTGCAGACCAAGACTCACTCCGCGACTATGATCATTCCGAACATCTTCCGTATACTGATCACCCTCAAGAACCGGTCTCGCTTCCTCAGGATCAATCCCAACATCAGCAGCAAGCTCAAGCAACGTATCAATTGAAGCCAAGTGCTTTGATTCTGTGAAGTAGGCATAAAGCAAGCGTTCCGCAAGCTCATTGGCTTTTCCTTTTGTTTTTGCAAAATGAGTCAGGCGATGTGCATCAAGCATATTCGTTGGCTGCATCGTATCAAATCGGTAAGTCAGTCCAACGTCTGCAGCTTGAGCCGCAACATTTGCTGTTGTTGCCTCAGCTTGTTCAACAGGCATCCGGTACTTTCCAGCAAGGATTTCTGCCATCGTACGATCAGTATGCTTCGGTGCATGAGGATCAAGCTCAAAGCTCTTAAATTCCATCGTTACCTCATTACGTTGTTCAAACTGATCAAGTGCCTTCTCTAATTTTCGTTTCCCTATATAACAGAATGGACAAGCAAAATCTGACCATATTTCAATATTCACAGGTGGAACCCTCCTTTATGTACACGTAGTGTATGCCGGAACGTGGAATATATCAAGCAAGTGAGCTTGGGGAATGAGTGAATTGGAGCGTTACAGCAGAAGGTAGAGCGTTAGCATAGAGAAAAAGAGCCTTACTCCCAAATTCTGACATCCGCCCCTCCGACCGAGATTTCTGTATACTAATGAGAGAACAAATAGTATGGAGGGCAATAAAATGACAGGTGACAAACTTGAAACCATTCTTGATTATCAGCAGTTAATTGATCAATCCATTAGACGTCTTGGAGGATATTGGCGTACGTTATCTGGACTAGCTAGGGTAACGGAAGAAGTGGGGGAGCTTGCTGAGCTACTCATTACGAAAGAAAAGAATCCCGACACAATAGGAGGGGAGCTTGCAGATGTATTTATTATTACGACGTGTCTAGCTAACCAATTTGCGACGGATTTAACTCAAGAGTACGAGGATATTGGTTTACCTACTAATGTGAGTAAAATCAAATGCCCGGATGAGAACGTGTCGGCATCTGACTTGCTACTGGCTTTAATGAGACGAGCAGGAACGATCGCACGTATCATTAACCATTATGACGGGGATAAACCAATGAAACGGACAGAGGAACAGCTCTCGCTGGGAGGCCAAATAGCCCTTTTTCACCAGGAACTATTCAGTTTCGCATCGGCTCTTCATACTACTGTATTTGACCATGTGGCTAAAACAGTCAGAAAGAATTTAAAACGGGATCAAAATCGGTTTGCCATGACTTCCGATCCTATTACTGAACCAGGAGCAATGGAAGCTCTTGAGTTATCCACATTGTTTCAACAGGGTTCACGTTTTTGGTCAATTCGCCAGTGGGACGCGTCTCGTTCAATAGAGCATAACCTCTCTGTCACACAGCTGACGGTTGATCGCTTTAAAAAGTGTGCACATGCGGAGGGTTTAGATGGACTCATTTTAACCATGCCTCCCCTCCAACCAGATGCACACGCACAATTCCAGCTTGATCCCACACGTTTTTCTGTGTTAACGCAGAAAAAAGCAGATCAGTATGTTACCTATAAAATGAAACCTATTTAATGAAAAAAGGCTCGCCAACTAAAGCGAGTCTTTGATTTAACTTAGATAATATGCTGCAGTGTCTTTGTTTTATCCTTGAGTTCTCCTGCATCCTTTGAAAAGGTCTCAAAATCAGTTATTGTCACATGTACTTGTTTTTGGTTTTCATGACTATATTCCTTCGCTTGAAGTGTTCCTTCTGAGATAGTATGAACTTCATTCGTCATCGATTGGATACTGTCACGAATTTCTATGACTGATTCCTCAATGCGTTTTGAAAGGGTTCGAACTTCTTTCGCAACAACATCAAATCCTCTGCCGTATTGACCTGCTCTCGCTGCTTCAATGGCAGCATTCAGAGCTAGCAAATTGGTTTGAGAAGCAAAGCCTTGAATGGTCTTAATAATGCCTTGAATAGCGTCTGCTTTATCTTGAAGTCCAACTAGTGTTTCAGTGTTTTGAGTGGATAATAAGGCTACCTGATTAATACTTGTAATTAAATTCTGGCTCCGATCAATACCTACTCCGGCTCTCGCCTCTAGTCTCTCTGACATCTCTTGCAGATTCAAAGCGAAGGACGTAATGGTTTCTTGTCTTTGTGTAATGTTTGTAGCAACCTTTGACACACCAACTACAGCTCCACTGTCATCCTTTATCGGCATGTAGGTAGCCTCTAACCAGATTTTTCTTCCGTTTGCGCTCATTCTCATAATCTTATCTTGGAAGCTCACACCAGATAACAAGCTCCGCCAAAACTGTTCATAGCGCAGACTATGGCGAAATTCAGGGAAGCAAAGCTCCTGATGGTGCATTCCAAGCATCTGATCTACTGTATAGCCCATCGTTTGGGCGAAAAGCGGATTTACATACGCAACTCTACGATCTAAATCAAACCGAATCATTGCAAGATTCTCCTCAAGTGCTTTAATCACGAGCTGCTCTGTTTTTTCATTAGGTTGATGGGTCAAGGGGTATCCTCCGAGTCTAATAAGTTATAGTACGATGTACCCGCAAATGGAGAAGGACAAACGTCTCGTCTTTTTATTGCGAATTCGTTGCCTAATGATACAGACTTGTTCACAATAGAAGAAATAAGACATTTATTGGAGGGATCGTTATGGATTTGTGTCTAAAAGGGAAAGTAGCTTTGGTTGTAGCATCGAGTCAAGGGCTAGGAAAAGCAGTGGCCACACAGTTTGTTAAAGAAGGCGTCCACGTCATGCTAACTAGTCGAGATGGAGACAAACTGGCTAAGGTAAAAGAAGAACTAAAGGACTTGGATCAAGGCAGAGTAGAATATCATGTATGTGATATTACCAAACCTAACGAAATTAAAGAGTTAGTCAAGCAAACGCGACAGGCATTTGGGACGATTGATATTCTTGTAAATAACGCAGGCGGACCTCCAGGTGGAGGGTTTGAGGATTTTTCTGATGAAGAGTGGGAGCACGCCTTTCAATTAAACTTGTTAAGCTATGTTCGATTAATCCGTGAAGTTTTGCCTGATCTAAAAGAAAATGGAGGTCGAATCTTAAACATTGCCTCGTCGTCCATTAAACAACCGATACCTGGACTAATTCTCTCTAACACATTTAGAATGGGTATCCAAGGCTTAGCTAAAAGCCTTGCAGAAGAGCTTGCCCCTTACGGAATTTTAGTGCATACAGTAGCTCCGGGAAGAATTGCTACAGATCGGGTGGATCATTTAGATCAATTAAAAGCAGAAAAACAAGGGATAGATAAGTCAGAAGTCAGTGAACAGGCGCGCAAAAACATTCCCCTTGGTCGCTACGGGCAGCCTGAGGAATTTGCAAATGTCGTCACATTTCTAGCCTCAGATGCTTCAAGCTATATGACAGGCAGCTCCATCTTAGTTGATGGTGGGATGATCCGGTCCATTTAATTTTTATAGTTTTTTTGTTAGAAATCAACTAAATGATGGCGAATGATTCTGCGACCGAATCATTCGCCATTCGTTGTTTATGTGTTCTTTTTTAAGATTTTCTTCATTTACTGATAGAAATTGGATTTTTGTGATACATTTGAAAGAATACATTCTGGTTGCCTGGGGGCTGAATTCGTTTGAAGAAAAAAATCGCTGTTGGAGCTACGCTTTTAATCACTCTGATCTGTGCAGTTGTGATATATCTTGGTTTAACGCAAAACAGTTTACTTTCAAAGGAAACGCCTGAGAGTGAATCAACTCGAGAATTAGGAACAGCAACTGAAGAGTCGAATGGAATCATTGAATATGAACCTTCCACTGAACCAATTGCCTTTCAAGAAGGCCAAGAGGAGAAGGTCCGGGACATCCTAAAGGAACAACATGATAACCTTAATACACTAGCTGGTTGGGGTGCGGTAGAACGGATAGATCATACGCGCCTTGTTGAAAAGGAACAGTGGCGTCAGCTGAAGGAAGACGTGGAATGGTTGAGTCAGCATGGACTAGCTCCCTCAGAAGCCATTAATGATATGAAGAATGCGAAAGTTTTAATGGAAGTATCAGAGGAGCATGAGGATGAGATGTCTGTGCGCTACTTACATCGGATTTTTCATGATTTAGATGCACGTGTGAATGAGACAAAGGTTGATAAGATTTGGGGCGTGACCTATGCCTATGGCTCAGAAGATGAAATAGATAAAGTCTATACGTACATTTCGGATTATAAGTAAGGAGTCCGGGGTTAATCAAACAACTAATTGGGTATATAATGATGAATTTAAGAAAAGAGGAATACGACTAATGCACACGTTGTTGTCAAAAGAGTTAACAGCGAAAGACCACTACAAACTATTATCTGGATCTGTGGTGCCAAGACCAATTGCGTTTGTAACGACACTCAGTTCAGAGAATCAGCAAGTTGTGAATGCAGCACCATTTAGCTTCTTTACAATCGTTTCATCTAATCCGCCTATCCTTGCTATTTCGGTTTCAAGAAAAGAAGGCGAGATGAAGGACACGGCTCGAAACGTACTTAAACATAAAGAACTTGTTATACATTTGACGGATGAAGAAAACCTTAACGATATTAACGCTACAGCGGCTTCATTGTCGCCTTTGGAAAGTGAACTAACATTAACGAAATTCCATGTAAAACCAAGTGAAATTGTAGAGGTTCCGGGAATACTAGAAGCGAAGATCCGCTACGAATGTACACTTCACGAGCATATACCGATTCGTGATGATCAAGGAGTTGTTTCAAATGACCTTATCCTCGCGAGAGTGGTGTGTTATCATGTTTCAGAGGAAGTGTATGAGCCCCGGACCGGGTACATCCAGACCGATAAATTAAGGCCGGTCGCACGTCTTGCAGGGCATGAGTATGCACAGATTCAGACACCATTTGAGTTAAAAAGACCAACGTAATCATGAGTCTGACAAATGCAAGTACGAGGGTGAGCGATCTGGTTCAAGAAAGAACGATAAAAACCTCACTTTTTAACGGTAGAAGCTAGTAGACTTACGAATACTCCTTATTTTGATACTTGTTACTTTAGGCGCTTCGTCCTAAAATAAAGCTCATGAATTTGTTTAGAAAGAAGAGATTGAAATGAATAAAAGACGATTAGGCAGTAAAGAAGGCTTTTTTCTGCTTGCTCTAGTTTTTCTTTGGATCAAGACATATGTCTCCTATAAGGTTGAATTTAACCTTGGAGTAAAAGGGACGATGCAGGAATTTTTACTTTTTATTAATCCACTAAGTGCTGCAATTATTCTATTTGGCTTAGCGTTATTTGCCAAAGGAAGACGAGCGGGCTGGTGGATTTTGATATTCAGTACACTCATGACTATTGTGCTGTACGCAAATATTATGTTCTACCGTTTCTTTGATGATTTTCTCACGTTACCAAACTTAATGCAGACAGATAATGTGAGTAATATGACTGAAGGTATCTTCTCTACAATGTATGGACATGATTTTCTTTATTTTGTTGATTTAGCTATCCTTTTATTTGTGTTAATACAAAACAAAGCATTTAAAGAAATCAAGTTTAGAAAAAGCCTTGCCTCTACAGCTATTGTTGCAGGAATCGCTATTTTTACAGTGAACTTAACGCTTGCTGAGATTGATCGTCCGCAGCTTTTAACTAGGACGTTTGATCGGAATTATATTGTGAAATATCTTGGGTTATATAACTACACCGTTTATGACGGCATCCAAACGGCTCAAATGGAGTCTCAAAGAGCTTATGCAAGTAGTGATGACTTAACGAATGCAAAGCATTATACAACCTCTCATTATGCTGAACCGAACGAAGAGCTGTTTGGAGCTGGTGAAGGAAAAAACATCATTAAAATCCATTTAGAAAGCTTTCAATCGTTCTTATTGGACTATGAGTTAGACGGGGAAGAGGTCACTCCATTTTTGAACAGTCTGGCGCGAGGGGAAGAGGACATGACGTACTTTGATAACTTCTTTCATCAAACAGGTCAAGGAAAAACGGCGGATGCGGAGCTAACACTCGACAACAGTATCTTTGGTTTGCCTACCGGGTCTGCTTTTGTGACTAAGGGTCAAAATACGTATCAATCGCTTCCGGCGGTCTTAAATCAGGAAGCAGGATATACAAGTGCGGTTCTACATGGTGATTACAAATCATTCTGGAATCGGGATCAGATCTATAAGCAGTTTGGAATTGATCATTTCTTTGATGCAAGCTCTTATTCAATGGACGATGAAACCGTGGTGAATCTTGGATTAAAGGATAAACCTTTCTATGAGGAATCCATTCCAATGCTTGAGTCCTTGGATCAACCTTTTTATTCACACCTAATCTCCCTTACGAATCATTATCCATTTATTCTGGATGAAGAGGACGCCACACTTGATCGCGGGACAACAGGAGATAAGACCGTTGATGGGTACTTCCAAACGGCTCGATATTTAGATGAAGCTGTTGAAGAATTCTTTGATGAATTAAAGGAATCCGGGTTATATGATGATTCCATTATAATGATTTACGGAGATCATCAAGGGATCTCAGAAAACCATAACCGTGCAATGTCTGAGGTGCTGGGTACTGAAATTACACCTTATCAAAACGCTCAAAACCAGCGCGTGCCGCTGATGATTCGAGTACCAGGAGTAGAGGGCGGAGTAAATCACACGTATGGTGGGGAAATTGATGTGATGCCGACACTGCTTCATCTTCAAGGAATTGATGCACAGAAGTATTTAATGTTTGGTACAGATCTCTTTTCCGAAGAGCATGATGAAACAATTGCCTTCCGTGACGGTAGCTTCGTTACACCTAAGTACACAAATGTACAAGGAACATTATATGATACGAACACTGGAGAAGAAGCCGAAGTGAGCCCCGAAACCGATCGTTTAAAGGAAAAGGTGGATGAACAGCTTCAGCTATCAGACGAAGTATTGTATCAGGATCTTCTTCGTTTCCATGATGTCGATGGGTTTAAACCAGTAGATCCAAGCAACTATTTCTATGGCGAAAAAGGTGCAACTGAGCAACCTGAAACGCCACAGTAAAATGTATAACTGGAAAGAGGCTGGGACATAACATTAATGCGGATAGCAAAACACGAACATAGCACTATATCCGCTGCAGGAGAATCCCTCCCTTTCCACGGGGACGGCCTCAGCCCCTTCCGCGGGAAAAGCGCCGCTACAGTGTCTTCACCACGCCCTGTTCCGTAGGAGCATTCCTGTGGGTTTTCTTTTGACCTATTTACACAAAAAAAGTCCTCCGTTAAGATGCAAGTAATCACACAAAACATCAAA
>NZ_JBNNQX010000028.1:0-23796 GCF_050276055.1 Alkalihalobacillus sp. NPDC127517
AACAAGTTATTTTTTGCGACTTTTTATACTAATGAGATATCGTGTATCTCTTCGTACGCTTGGCTTTTGTTCAGTTTTCAAAGAACTCATTGTCGTGTTGGCGACTTAATTAATATAACATACATCTGCGTAGAAAGTAAAGAACTTTTTTTGAAGTTATTTTAGTACTTATCTGACAGCAAGATATAATTTACCACGTCCACAAACAAAAGGCAACTACTTTTCAAAAGAAACGTAAAATCTTTTTATTATGCACAAACCCTCATTCGCAGAAGCCACGAATGAGGGTTTGTTAACTCTTTATAAAATGAATTGCTTCACAACTACTAATAATACGAGACCAGGAACACCTAGTAACCCTGTAATCGTTGCAGTAATAGGATTAATCGGTATATGAATACCTGTCCATCCTCCAGCCGCATTTAATAGAAACAGAAGTAACAAACCTATCACAAGTTTAACAGCGACATTTCCAACGAGTCGAATGGGTCTCATTGGTGCTCCGACAGTCAGCAATAAGATGACCGCTCCCCCTAACAATGCATAAAGAATGATTGGATCCATCTCTTTCCCCCTACTCTGCATGTTCTTGGTTCAATGTATGTCCAAGCCCACAAAAAAAGAACAAACTGTCTTACAGTTTGTCCCTTCTTGCATGACGGGTTCTAGCTTCCCTTAATAGAAAAGAATATTTGGCTTCCGTCAGTTTCATACGCGCAATCACATCTTCAGATGGATCAACACTATGTTCGATAAGCTGCCTTTGATTATCATAACGTTCCTTCGTGACTTCTATGTGGTTCAGCAGTCGTTCATTCTCTTCCATTCTTAGCTTTCCTTTTTTACGAAAAAACAATGACCTCGCCTGCCTTACAATTCTCGTCTGCCTTCAATCGCTCTTGATAATGTTACTTCATCTGCATATTCCAAGTCTCCACCAACAGGTAATCCATGGGCAATTCTTGTTACCTTAATTCCTGTAGGCTTCACCAGACGTGAAATATACATAGCCGTGGCTTCCCCTTCAATTGTAGGGTTCGTCGCAATAATAACTTCTTGAATAGTGTCATCCTGCAATCGTTTAATAAGCTCTGGTACCTTAATATCTTCCGGCCCAATACCCTCCATTGGAGAGATAGCTCCGTGTAACACATGGTACTGGCCAGGGTATTCACGCATCTTTTCCATTGCCATGACATCACGGGATTCCTGGACAACACAGACCATGGATTGATCACGTGATTTGTCGTTACATATATAACATGGGTCTTGATCCGTAATATTGTGACAAACGGAACAATATGTTAAGTTCCGCTTCGCATTAACAAGCGCCTTAGCAAAATCAAGTACATCGTCTTCCTTCATATCTAATACATAAAAAGCAAGACGACTCGCTGTTTTAGGACCAATCCCCGGTAATCTCATAAATCCATCGATTAATTTGGCTATCGGTTCAGGATATTGCAACGGCTACCCTCCTAGAACATTCCTGGAATATTCATTCCTTTAGTGAATTTACCCATATCTTGTTCAACAAGCTCATCCACTAGCTTAAGAGCTTCATTTGTTGCAGCGATCACTAGATCTTGAAGCATGTCGATATCATCTGGATCTACAACATCCTCAGAAATCTTAATATCTAAAATACGTTTGTCTCCACTAGCCGTAACTGTGACCATTCCGCCACCAGCTGTTGCTTCCACTGTTTTTTCCTTTAGCTCTTCTTGAGCCTTAGCCATTTGCTTTTGCATCTTTTGCATTTGCTTCATCATATTACCCATGTTTTTCATTGTATAAATCCTCCATTCAATTTTGGTCTGCCCATTCAATTAAATCCTCACCGACGAGTTTGACGGCTTCATCAATAAGGGGGTCTGTTGTTTCCTGGTCCCCAGAAGAATGAGATGTCGCATCACTGTTTTTCTGTTCTTGAACGAACTCATCCTTTAACTTAGTCCAATGTGATTGCAGAATGGTAATGAATGTCATTCCTTCTCCAAGCACTTCTTGTAGCACTTCAAGCAAGGTCTCTCTAAACTTCGTATCCATCATATCACGATGCATCTCATTTTGAAATGCTAATAGAATCCCATCTGGAGCTGCTGCAACCGGTCGACTGTCGTTTAGCCACGCTGATCCAGGCACACTTTTTACTTTCATTCGTGCCGTGACATCTGGCCATTGCGAAGTAACCTGCTGAAGCTTTTGCTTTTCTGCTTTGGCAAGTAGCTCCTTCACCTGGCCAGTTGCCAAACGTGTTTGTTGCGGAACCTTCCTCGGACGCTTCTGTTGAGTTTGCGACTTTTCTTCTGACTTCGCTTGGATCCCTTGCTTTTGCAGTTGATTCAACATACTTTCAAGCTTCTTTACTTTTTCCTC
This sequence comes from Alkalihalobacillus sp. NPDC127517, assembly GCF_050276055.1. NCBI lineage: Bacteria > Bacillati > Bacillota > Bacilli > Caryophanales > Bacillaceae > Alkalihalobacillus > Alkalihalobacillus sp. NPDC127517. Next base: position 2,380 of record NZ_JBNNQX010000028.1, read on the forward strand.
AAGCTCAGAGGACGTTACTGACGATTCGATCTGAACAGACTCAGAACGAATGTTCGTTTTATTCATCAACTGGATGACAGCAAGCTCTATCATCATCTTAGGGTGAGTCGACCACTTCATTTCTTGTTGAGTGTTATTCATCGTCTCAATTCCATGATAAAGCCATTCGAAGCTCAACTCTTCTGTAAGCTTCTTAAAATGATCATCAACGACCGCCCGCTCCATTAAGTGAGCAGAATCAGGGGACGTTTTATATAAGAGAACATCTCGGAAATAATAAAGCAGGTCTTCAACAAAACGTTTAGGATCCTTCCCGTCCTTTAATACTTGATCAATGAGAGAAAGGAGCTCTGAAGCTTGTCCATTATGAAGATTACCCACCACATTTGCTAGTGCTTCTCTTGAAACAGCACCGGTAATTAACCGAACTGCTTCCGCATGAACTGTATCATCTGAAAATGATATAGATTGGTCTAGTAGACTTAACGCGTCACGCATTCCACCATCTGCTGCCTGTACAATAAGCTGCAAAGCCTCTTCTTCTACTTGAACATGATCTGCTTCAACAATTTCCTTCATCCGTCCAATCATCGCCCCTTGGGAGATCGGCTTGAAATCAAAGCGTTGACAACGCGAGATAATGGTAAGCGGGATTTTATGAGGCTCTGTTGTTGCCAATATAAAAATCGCGTGTTCTGGCGGTTCTTCAAGTGTTTTTAATAAAGCATTAAAGGCTCCTGTTGAAAGCATATGAACTTCATCAATAATATACACTTTATACCGAACTTCGCTTGGCGCGAACTTTACCTTATCGCGAATATCTCTTATTTCATCGACTCCGTTGTTGGAAGCCGCGTCAATCTCCATCACATCAACAATCGATCCATTTGAAATACCTACGCATGCTGCGCATTCATTACATGGTTCCGCTACCGGTGCTTTCTCACAATTGATCGCTTTTGCAATAATTTTAGCAGCACTCGTTTTTCCTGTTCCTCTTGGTCCTGAAAATAAATAAGCATGCGAAAACTTATTCTGAACAAGTGCGTTTTGCAAGGTCTTTGTTAGATGTGTTTGGCCAACCACATCCTTCAGCAGTTGCGGGCGCCATACTCGATACAATGCCTGGTAACCCATGCTGATATCCCGTCCCTTCTTTTTCTCTTTCTTCTATTATAGACATTTCCAAACGTAATTCATAGTTCAAGGAGAATAGACAAGAAAAAAAGCAACTGCGGCATGCGCAATTGCTTGAGTTCTATGTATATATACCGTGCACCTTTCTTTGATCATACCATCCCATGCGTTACCTAAGCAGTTGGCTCGGTCCAGGCAACTCTGCGGCACACGGAAGAATTCACTTACTGCTGCTTCCTTCCGGACCTGACAGGATTCATGAGTTTCCGTTGCGCAGAACCCAAACGTCAACACTACTTACTTAGGGCAGGCCAAAAGATGATATAACCTAGGAAAGGGATTCAGTCTCGCTCTAGCGGATTGCGAGTGACAGGGCACCGCTACCTCCCCACCTAGCACGGCAAAGTTGATAATATAGTTAGGCATCAATGAGTGATGCAAAGTTCAGTATACGGCAAAATCTCACTTTATGCAAGGTTCCCATCCCATTCAATCTTCCTTCTCTTCTTCTCTGCTCGTAACTTTCTAAAAAACGTTGTAAGCTGCGCCGCACATTCCTCTTCCAGGCAGCCTTCTATCACTGTACTTCGATGATTAAAACGAGATTCGTCTAGTAGATTCATGAGCGTTCCTGCACAGCCTGCTTTCGGATCAGAGGCACCAAATACAACCGTAGGAATTCTGGATTGAACGATCGCACCTGCGCACATTGGACAAGGCTCAAGTGTCACATAAAGCGTACAATCCTCCAGCCGCCAAGCTTCGAGTATCTTACATGCCTCTTGAATAGCAAGTAACTCCGCATGCGCTGTTGCACTTCGTAACTGCTCTCGCAGATTATGAGCCCGAGCAATTATTTCTCCATCCTTTACAATAATAGCTCCGATTGGCACTTCCCCTAAAGCCTCTGCCTTTTCAGCCTCTTTAATCGCTTGCCGCATCCAGTATGTGTGGTCTTGTTCATTCTCTCTAAGAGTGGACATCCTTCTCGCCTCCGACTTCATCTTTATGTATCGTAGCAGATGTTCTGGCCCCATCGCAATGAACGCAATAAAAAACCCGGAAGCATTATTTCGCTCCCAGGTTAGCAAATCATTCTTCAATATAGGCTTCGTGAAGCTTAAAGTCTCCACTTTGGTGACGCCATAGGTTTTTAACCTTATCACTAATTGCATTCACTTCTTGCTTGTGATGTGTGTACAGAAGTGGCGCTTCTTCTATTAAAATGTCTTGTACTTCTTTGTACATCGCCATGCGTTTTTCCTCGTCCATCTCGTGCTGAGCATCTTCTAATAACTGATCAACCTCTTCATTATCAAAGAAGGACTTGTTACCAGCTGCCCCTTGATTCATAGAGTGGAATAATGGTGACAAGGCATAATCAGCATCCCCTGTTGATGCACTCCATCCTAAAACAAACATATCATGATCGCCAGAGTTCGTACGGTCTAAGTAAGAGCCCCATTCCATCGTCTCTGTCTTTACATCAATACCTAATTGCTTTAGTTCCTGTTGTACGTAGGTAACTAAATCTACGCGCTCACGCTTATCATTTGTCCAAATGGTTGTCTCAAATCCATTAGGATGACCCGCTTCAGCTAAAAGCTCTTTTGCTTTTTCAATATCGTACCCTAAAGGCTCCACTGAATCATCAAAACCAATAATTTGTGGAGACATTGGACCAATGGCAGGTGTTCCGTATCCATTTAATAGATTCTCAATAACTGCTTCATTATCAATCGCCATTGAAATGGCCTGACGAACACGTTTATCATCAAACGGCGCTTTCTTTGTGTTAAAACCAATATATTCAATTCCCATACTGTTTGACTCAATAACATCTAATCCATCAGTCGCCTTCACTCGTTCTACATCAGATGGACTAAATGGATCTGATACGTGAGCACTGCCAGTCTCAAGATCAGCTAAGCGAGTACCATCTTCAGGTACCGTTTTAAATGTAACCGAATCTAGCTTAGCTGGTTCTCCCCAATAATCTTCATTGTTTACCAGCTTAATCTCTTGGCCCACATTCCATGATTCAAACTCAAAGTATCCCGAACCTACTGGCTGATTGTTAATCACACTTCCTGGTTTTTCTCCAGCTTCCATTGCTTCATAGTCATCTTCAATTGCTTTTGGACTAATCATTGAACCACCATTATGCGCAAAGCTATAAATTAATGGAGCAAATGGCTCCTCTGTTTTAATTTCAACTGTATATTCATCTACAATATTTACATCCGATATATTATCAAACAAATACCCTCTTGGAGATGCAATATCAGGATCCGTCACACGTTCAATATTGGCTTTAACCGCCTCTGCATTAAATGGTTCTCCGTCATGGAAGGTTACCCCTTCTTCTAGTTCAAAGCGAAGGGTTAGGTCATCCACTTGTTCCCAATTCTTAGCGAGGTTTTCTTCTATATTCATTTCCCCATCAAAGTTTACAAGCTTATCGTAAATATTAGACGCAACATTTCCAGATGGAACATCATTAGCTAAATGAGGATCCAGCGTGACTGCCTCAGCCCCCATATCAATGACTAGATCTCCGCCCTGACCATCTGTGGAAGCCTCATCTGTTGATCCGGAAGCTTGTGGCTCGCTTGCACATGCCGCTAACCCCACTGTTAGTAAACCAAGTAGTAAATAAGACTTTTTCATAAATATGCATCCTTTCAAACTCTTGATAGTATTTAAAAGATTCAAACATCTATTATCGAACTAATATATCTTATATTCAGACAATTTACGACTGTTTTTTCACCTTTTCTCATAAAACATGACTTTATTCTTATTAAATCGACATTTTCTTCAAATTAAAAAGCAGACCCTCATTTTTTGAGAGTCTGCTTTCATTTAACACATATTAGTCAACGTAAACGTCTTTCAACCAGAAGTCTCCAGTTGGGTGACGGTAGAAACCGTGAACAGAGTTAGCAACCGCATTTAGCTCAACCTTATGGTGAGTGTATAAAAGTGGCGCTTCTTCAATTAGGATTTCTTGAACTTGGCTATAAAGCTCGTTACGTTTTGTTGTATCTAGTTCATTTTTTGCTTCATCAAGTAATGCATCTACTTCTTCGTTCTCGTAGAATGCACGGTTACCTGCGTTACCTTTGTTTTTAGAGTGGAATAATGGCTCTAGTGCATAATCTGCATCTCCAGTAGCCGAGCTCCATCCAAGAACGAACATATCTGTGTCACCTTGAGCTGTTTGCTCTAAGTAAGCACCCCACTCAACGATATCAATATTTACATCTAGACCAACTTTTGCAAGCTCAGCTTGAACAAATGTAGCTAAATCTTGACGCTCCGTTGTATCGTTTGTAGAGATCGTGATTTCGAAACCTTCTTCAATTCCAGCTTCTTCAAGCAATTTCTTTGCTTCTTCTGGATTGTATTCAATTGGTTCGATACTATCATCGTATCCAATAACTCCTGGAGCGATTGGACCTTTTGCAGGTGTACCATAACCGTTGTATAGGTTATTTACAACATCTTCGTTATTAATAGCCATAGAGATCGCACGACGTACACGTACATCATCAAATGGTTCTCTTTCTGTGTTAAAGCCGATATATGAAACGTTTAAGCTATCAGATTGAACAATATCCATCACATCAGAGTTCTCAACGCGATTTACATCACTTGGAGCAGTTGGCTCTGAGATGTGAGCACTTCCTGTTTCGATATTTGCTAAACGAGTGTTATCTTCTGATACAACTTGGAATGTAACAGAATCAAGTTTTGCTTCCCCGTCCCAATGATCTTCGTTTTTTACAAGACGAACGAAATCACCAGACTTCCATTCTTCTAGCTTGAAGATTCCTGTACCAACTGGGTTTGTACCAATAACAGAACCGGATTTCTCTCCGTTTTCCATTGCTGCATAATCGTCTTCAATTGCTTTCGGGCTAATCATGCTGCCACCGTTATGTGCAAAGCTGAAAATCAATGAAGCAGAAGGTTCTTCCGTAATAAATTGAATGGTATAGTCGTCTACTACATTAATCTCTTGAATATCTGCGAATAAAAATGCACGCTGTGATGCAATTTCTTCGTCCGTAATACGTTCAATATTTGCTTTTACAGCTTCAGCATTAAATGCTTCGCCATCTGTAAATGTAACGCCTTCACGTAGAGTGAATTCAAGCGTGTTTTCGTCTACTTGCTTCCAGTCTTCAGCAAGACCGTTTTGAATATCCATTTCCTCATCAAAGAAAACAAGTGTTTCGTAGATGTTTGATTGAACATTACCAGAAGGTACGTCATTCACACCGTGTGGATCAAGTGAAACAAGTTCAGACTTTGTATCGATGACTAAATCGCCACCAGTACCTTCTTCATTTCCAGCAGCTGCATCGTCATCACCTGAACCAGAATTTGAATCAGGCTCACTAGCACATGCTGCTAAACCAAAGCTTACTAATAGAATAAGCATCCACATTGAAAGATGTTTTTTCCCTAACTTCATTGTATTTCCCCCTTAAACATTATATTGATGTATTAATCTTTATACACTATACATGATTTTAAATAGTTAGACAATAATTTTAGTTTACTTTTTATTTTTGCACATGTTTGTATTATCAGATTTATCAAACACTACCAAGGGTTAGAATCTTATTTCAGGAAAGCGTATTCAGTATTTTTTATATTATCTGAAAATAACAAAACAAGCGAGAATTGCTTCTTAATTACGTTAGTTGAACACACGAAAAAAGCGGGTGTCCATTGATTATGGACACCCGCTCTTATTTTTACTATTTAATTTAGTGTAACATCCTGAAGCATTAGTCTTCTTGTCGGATGCTGCCACAGTCCTTCTACACTGTCACTAACTCCAAGTAAGTAGTCTTCATGGAACAGTGGATATACAATTGCTTCATTAGCAATGATATTTTGAGCTTCTTCATATTGACCTAGACGTGCTTCCTGGTCTTCGTTTTGACGAGCAGACATAAGCAGCTCATTCAGCTCTGCGTTATCTGTAAATGTACGGTTACCCGCTGAACCAAATTGCGATTCATGGAATAGAGGGAAGAGACCATAGTCCCCATCACCAGTAACTGTAGACCAGCTTAGAACAAACATTTCTTGTTCTCCATTAGCCGTTGACTCTAGGAATGATGCCCATTCCTCCATTTCTATGCTTACATTTACGCCAATTTCAGTTAGTGCCTGTTGAACGTTCTCAGCAATGTTCTGACGCTCACGGTGATCACTTGTGTTAAATGTAATGGAAAGTTCTCCTTCGCCATAACCCGCTTCCTCTAAAAGGGCCTTCGCTTCTTCAGGATCATATTCAATGACATCAATGTCTTCACTATAACCATACACCTTAGGAGCAAGTGGACTCTTTGCTTCTAGTCCGTGTCCGTCATAGATTCCTTGAATAATACTATCCTTATTAATAGCCATCGATAATGCTTTACGTACGTTTGGATCATCGAATGGTTCTTTCTGTGAGTTAAATCCAATATACATCATCGCTACACTCTCAGTAGAATCGACATGCATTCCGTCTGTTGATTCAATTTGAGAAACATCACTTGGGCTTAACGGATCAGCAATGTGAGCCGCTCCTGTGTTTAAGTCAGCAATACGCGTTCCATCCTCAGGTACCACTCGGAATGTTACAGAATCAACCTTTGCAGGATCACCCCAATAGTTTTCGTTTTTCGTTAACTTGATTTCGTTTCCTGGAGCCCAGTTATCAAATTTAAAGTAACCTGTTCCTGTTGGCTCATTGTTCAAAACCGTTCCTGGTTCATCGCCATTCTCCATTGCTTCATAGTCTTCAGCAATTTTCTCACCACTCATCATTCCACCACCTGTGTGTGCTAGGTGAGCAGGAAGAGGTGCAAATGGATACTCAGTGATGATTTGAACTGTGTAATCATCAATAACCTTTACTTCTTCGACCATATCGTAAAGAAATGCACGCTGTGATGCTACGTCCGGATCAAGAATACGATCTAAATTCGCTTTTACAACTTCCGCATTAAAATCAGAATCATCGTGGAATTTGATCCCTTCACGTAATTTGAATTCCCATGTATTCTCATCTAACTGTTCATAGCTCTCAGCCAGGCCTTCTTTAAGTGTAAGATCCTTGTCATGATAGACAAGAGTTTCATAAATGTTTGATGCTACGTTACTTGAATATGTATCGTTTGATTTATGAAGGTCGAGAGAAACTGCATCAGATGCTAGAGAAATAATAAGATCTCCGCCTCCTGAACCTTCATTCTCTGACGTTCCTTCCCCGTCTCCTGTGGCTTCCCCTTCATTACCTGTTGGCTCACTCGCACAAGCTGCCATAAAAACAGAAAGTGCCAGTAACAAACTAAAAAAAGTTGTCTTTTTTAAATTTTCCAAGTTTTTTTACCCCTCTCACTTTTGTGTTTATTCAGAAAATTTCTTAATCACTATACCTTAAAACTACTTTAAGATTCAATACTTTTCTTGACAATGCTTCCAATCAGGACTTTGTACCTAACTATTCTCTTTAGTGCTGACACAACAGCACTCATGTGTAGTCGCGGACGACAGAATCTGGCATTTTAGTAGAAATAATTTGTAAGATTATTTTTCATTAATAGTTTTTTTGTTTTTTTATGGGCTGATCATGGTATAATCTATCAACGTGAGTACAGGCTGGATAAGGCTTTACACGTTACTATGATTCTCCTAAAGAAAGGAAGTTAGAAGCTATGCAAGAACAACAACCACCCAATCAATATGCGCCGGCTCCTGTTGAAAACCCTCGGGTTAAAAGCATGAAGAGCTTTTTCAAGCGTTTAGCTCGTAATAAACCGGCTATGGTTGGAGCTTTCTTAATTGTCTTTTTAATGATCGTAGCATTAATTGGTCCATACTTTACAACGCTTGAACCGAATGCTCAAGACTACTCTGTAAAATTAGAAGGACCCTCTGCTGACCATTGGTTAGGGACTGACCACCACGGTCGGGATATCTTTACACGTATTATTCACGGGATGAGCTTAACCTTTTATGTAGGGTTCTCGTCTGTCGCACTAGGTTCCATTGTTGGAACCATTTTTGGTGTCGTTTCTGGTTACTATGGTGGTCGTTTAGATACGCTGATCATGCGTATCACAGATATCCTCCTTGCATTTCCAGGGATCTTACTCGCACTTGCGATTGTTTCTGTTCTCGGACCATCCATGAATAATGTAATCATTGCGGTTGCGTTGTTCTCTGTACCAGTATTCGCGAGGATTGCCCGTGGCTCTGCTCTAACTGTTCGTAAGCTTGAATACGTTGATGCAGTGAAAGCCTTAGGTGCAAGTGATTTCCGTATCATCTTTAAACATATTTTACCGAACATAACATCACCACTCATTGTTCAAGCAACCTTAAGTATTGCAACAGCAATCCTAACAGCTGCTGGACTTTCATTCCTAGGACTGGGTGCTCAGCCTCCAACTCCTGAATGGGGAGCCATGCTTGCAGATGGACGAAACTACATGTACGATGCTGGCCACGTAGCGCTCTTCCCTGGACTAGCCATTGTTCTTGTTGTTTTAGCATTTAATATATTTGGTGATGGATTACGTGACGCGCTTGATCCAAAGCTTAGAGATTAGAAAGGAGAGCCGATTACATGTTAACCTTCATCATCAGACGTCTCATTCAAACGATTCCTGTTTTACTTGGCGTAACGATTATTACATTTAGTTTAATTCATCTAATCCCTGGTGACCCCGCGCAAATTCTTGCCGGAGAAGCAGCATCAGGAGATCAAGTAGAACAGATGAGAGAACGTTTAGGCTTAAATGAATCATTGCCTACACAATATTTTAATTATTTAAAAGATGTCGTCACTCTTGATTTTGGTACATCAATTCGTAACGGAAGACCGGTTGGCGATGAGATTGGTGCCAGGTTTTGGGTAACCGTAGAGCTTGCTTTATATAGTACGATTTTTAGTATCATCTTAGGAATGATTGCTGGGATTATCTCTGCAACAAAGCGTTACAGCTTCGCAGATACTGGTATCATGATTATCGCTTTATTTGGTCTGTCTATGCCTAACTTCTGGATGGGACTTATGCTCATTCAATACTTCTCTATTAACCTAGGCTGGTTCGCCTCTTCAGGTTGGGGAACATGGCAACAGATTGTTCTACCAGTGGTTACACTCGGAACAACTGGAGCTGCAATCATAGCGCGTATGACACGTTCAAGTATGCTTGAAGTTATTGGACAGGATTACATACGTACGGCCCGAGCTAAAGGGGTTAAAGAACGCTATGTTATCTATCAACACGCACTTAAAAATGCAATGATTCCTGTTGTTACAGTAGTAGGACTTCAATTCGGTTCACTACTTGGAGGAACGGTACTTGCTGAGTCGGTATTCGCGATTAACGGAATGGGTCGTTTAATTATTGATTCTATTCGTTCACGTGACTTCCCTATCGTTCAAGGAACTGTTCTTGTTGTTTCACTACTATTTGTTATTGTAAATTTACTTGTTGATATAGCATACAAGGTGTTAAACAAACGAGTCGACGTCGACTGATCGTATTAACTACTCTTAATGAAAGGTGTGTGAATTCTCATGGGTAATGAATCTATTATTAAAATCCGTGATCTTCGCACCTCGTTTTTCACTCAAGGTATGGAGGTTCGTGCTGTTGACGGTGTGACCTTTGACGTACCAAAAGGCAAAACCCTTGGTATTGTTGGTGAATCAGGCTCTGGTAAAAGTATCTCAGCTATGTCGATTCTACGATTAATTCAGAAACCAGGGAAAATTGTTGGTGGGGAAATTGAGTTTAAAGGCGAGGATTTAACAAACAAAAGTGAAAGTGCTATGCGCAAAATTCGTGGAAATGAAATCTCAATGATTTTCCAGGAACCAATGACATCACTAAATCCTGTTTATACGGTAGGACAACAAATTGGTGAGTCTTTCCGCATTCATGAGAAGCTAGGCAAAAAAGAAGCCATTAAGAAATCAATTGAAATGTTAAAGCTGGTTGGAATTCCATCACCAGAAAAACGTGTTCATCAATATCCGTTTGAATTATCAGGTGGAATGCGTCAGCGTGTCATGATTGCAATGGCTCTTGCCTGTAATCCTGATCTATTAATTGCAGATGAACCAACAACAGCACTTGATGTAACGATTCAAGCTCAGATTCTTGAATTGATGAAGGATCTACAAAATCGTCTGGGCATGTCAATCATCATGATCACCCATGATCTTGGTGTCGTAGCAGAGACCTGTGATTATGTAGCCGTTATGTATTGCGGTAAAGTTGTTGAGTATGCAAGCGTGGAGGAGCTATTTGCAAATCCTCGTCATCCATATACCGTTGGATTACTTGAATCCCTTCCACGTCATGACGTTGATGTAGAAGGTGAAGATCTTTCCGTTATTAAAGGATCTGTTCCAAGTCCGGCAAACATGCCAGCAGGTTGTCGTTTTGCACCACGTTGCCCACACGCAAGCGAGATCTGTAACACGTTACCAGACTTAGAAGTAGACGAAAACGGAAATCAAATACGCTGCTGGATCTACTCTGATAAGTGGGACGGCGATCCGGAGGTGAAGGTTCATGGAACAAGAACTACTCAAGGTTAATGATCTCAAGCAGCACTTCCCCATCAAGGGAGGAATGCTTGGTCGTACAGTTAACCATGTTAAAGCAGTAGATGGTGTCTCCTTTGCAATTAAAGAAGGAGAAACCGTTAGTATTGTTGGTGAGTCTGGCTGTGGTAAATCGACCACGGGTCGTGCCATCCTACGTCTGGATGAACCAACAAGTGGTGAAATTGAATTCCAAGGCAAAGACCTTCTTTCAATTAGCAAATCTGAGATGCGTAAGATGCGTAAAGATCTACAGATCATTTTCCAGGATCCATATGCATCAATCAATCCGCGTCAGACGGTTAGACAAATCCTTGAAGAAGCAATGGAAATTCAAAATGCGGTTCCTAAGAAAGATCGTGAGAGCCGAATTAAAGAATTGATGGATACAGTAGGTCTAGGACCACACCAAATTGATCGCTATCCGCACGAATTTAGTGGTGGACAAAGACAACGTATCGGTATTGCCCGTGCGTTATCTGTAGATCCGAAGCTGATTGTTTGTGATGAAGCCGTATCTGCATTGGATGTATCCATTCAAGCACAGGTGATTAACCTGTTGAAAAAGCTTCAGCGTGAGCTAAAGCTTACGTATCTATTCATTTCGCATGATCTAGGTGTGGTACGCCACATTTCAGATCGCGTAATCGTTATGTATCTCGGACGTATTGTAGAGATTGGTGATAAGAAGTCTGTGTTTGATCAATCACAGCATCCTTACACTAAAGCCTTACTTTCTGCGATTCCTGTTCCAGATCCAACAAGCAAACCAAACCGGATAATCTTAAAAGGGGATGTACCTTCCCCCATCGATCCTCCTGCCGGCTGCCGTTTCCACACTCGTTGCCCGTTTGCAACAGACAAGTGTCGTACAGAAACGCCTGAACTACGCACAACAGATTATCTTAAAGATGGTCATATGGCTGCGTGTCACTACATGGAAGAGATTGAAGCAGGTACACGTAAACCAGCTTATACGTAAGCCACATAAAAAAAGGATGCCACATTGGCATCCTTTTTTATTATCCATTCCACAATTCTGCAATTCCACCGAGCGATATATATCCTGCTATAATCGTAACCAATACTGCAATGGCACCGAATACTATAAGCCAGGTAGGATGATGATAATCTCCAACAATCGATTTTTTTCTAGACGCAATTAAAACAGTTGTTAGTACAATTGGTAGAATCAATGCATTTAGTGACCCTGCAATGATAAGTAACGCTACAGGACGACCTAAGGCAACAAACACAATAGTTGATAATGCAATAAACCCAGCAATGATCCAGTTGTTATAACGATCAAAAAATGAGTGAAAGGATCGTAAGAATGAAATACTTGTATACGCACAGCCAATTACAGAACTAATCGCTGCTGAAAATAAGACAAGTCCAAAAATTTTATAACCCAAATCTCCTAATGCTACTTGAAAGACAGTCGCTGCCGGATTATCTCCATCCAAGGTATAACCCATTGTTACTACCCCAAGAACCGCTAAGAACAAGAAGATTCGGATTGCACTCGTTGTAAGAATGCCTAGATTAGCTGCCCTGCTTACAAATTTTACGTTTTCTTTGCCCGTAATTCCGGCATCCACTAATCTGTGCCCCCCAGCGAACGATATATATCCTCCTACGGTACCACCAACAAGCGTAACAATAGGTAGAAGCAGGCTTGTAAAGTTGTCAGGTAGAACAGCTTTTACTAAGGCTTCTTGAACTGGAGGGCTAGTACTAAACATGACGTAGCCTACCATAACTATCATAATAATTCCTAAAACCTGAATAATTCGGTCCACTATTCTCATTGCATCTTTAATTAAGAAAAGAATGATTGCGATCGCTGCTGTTATCGTGGATCCCAATAAAACTGGAATTCCAAAGAGAGCATTTAAACCAAGCCCAGCTCCCGCTACGTTTCCAATGTTAAAGGCAAAGCCTCCAAAAACCATTAAAATAGCTACGAACAACCCAAGTCCAGGCAATACACCTCCAGCAATATCTTGCCCTCGCATCCCGGACACGGAGATCACTCTCCAAATGTTCATCTGTGCTCCGATATCAATAACGATTGAAGCAAGAATAGCGAAGGCAAAGCTTGCTAAAAGTTCTTGTGTAAAAACGGCAGTCTGGGTCAGAAAGGCAGGTCCAATGGAAGAGGTAGCCATTAAGAAAATAGCTCCTCGTATAAAAGAGTTTCTCTGCTTATCACTCATATGAGTATGCGTAAGTGGTGAATTGCTCAAGGATGTATCACTCTCTTTCTTTAGCATGATTCTAATTAGGACCAATTCTTTATACTAGTCGAATTAAAAGGTATTCAAGATGCTATTTCGACTAATAAAGATCCGGACGTCTACTTGAAAAGACGGGGACCTCTTCTCTAACCTTTGGAACCTGGTCTAATGTTAAGGTAATCTTGAGGGTTTCCTCATTATCTTTACCAGCCTGCGCCAAAATATCTCCCCATGGATCAATCACCATGGAAGAACCAGCAAATTCAACTCCATCATACGTTCCAATTACATTACTTGAAACAACATAGCATTGGTTTTCAATCGCCCTTGCCACTTGTAACGCTTGCCAATGTGCCGTTCTCGCTTCAGGCCACTCTGCAACAATATGCAGGACCTGTGCGCCTTCTAACGCCAGAGACCTAGCAAGCTCCGGGAAACGCAGGTCATAACAAATCATAACCCCCATTTTAATGCCATCAAGCTCAAACACATGGCCAATCGAATCGCCTTCTGTTAGATAAGCTGGCTCATTTAACATAGGAACTAAATGAGCCTTATCATATTCATAAACAAGTTCACCCATTTTATTCACAACTAGGGCTGTATTATAGATGCCGCCGTCTCTTTGATTAGCGACAGATCCACCTATTACATGAACATCATGTAGTCTTGCTAAATCCTGTAAAAAAGGAAGAGTGGTTTCAAGATCATGCTCTGCAATCTTTGATAAATCAGGCAACGTGTATCCCGTCGTCCACATTTCTGGAAGCACAAGAATGTCTGGCTTCTCCCCTGCGTCCATGACTGCATGAACCCATTGTTCAACCAGCTTATAATTTGCCTGTGGGTTACCAGGTACAAGCTGAATCTGACAAATCGCATATCTCATCTTAAACCACTCCTTCGATTAGATAATTGTTTTTCCGCCCATATATGGCTGTAACACTTCTGGAATTGCAATGGTTCCATCTTCTTGCTGATAATTTTCAAGGATGGCAGCTACTGTACGACCTACTGCAAGACCAGAACCGTTTAATGTATGAACGTGCTCTGCTTTACCTTTCGCTTCTCGTCTAAAGCGGATGTTTGCCCGACGTGCCTGGAAGCCTTCCACATTACTACAAGAAGAGATTTCGCGATACTCTCCATAGCTTGGTAGCCATACTTCAAGATCATATGTTTTCGCAGCAGTGAAGCCCATATCTCCAGTACATAGCGTTAATACACGATATGGAAGATCTAGAAGCTGCAGCACTCTCTCTGCATTCTCCGTCATTTTTTCAAGCTCTGCATAAGAATCTTCCGGCTTACAGAAGTGAAGCATTTCTACCTTATTAAATTGATGCTGACGAATTAATCCACGTGTATCACGTCCTGCAGAACCCGCTTCAGAACGGAAGCATGCACTGTATGCAGCATAACGAAGTGGCAATGTATCCCCTGCAATGATCTCGTCACGGTATAAGTTTGTTACTGGTACTTCTGCAGTTGGAATTAAGAAGTAATCCTCTTCACGGATTTTAAATGCATCCTCTTCAAACTTCGGAAGCTGCCCCGTTGCAAACATGCTATCACGGTTTACCAGATACGGAGGCAGGATCTCCTCATAGCCATGTTCATCTGCATGAAGATCCATCATAAAGTTAATCAGTGCACGTTCAAGTCGTGCACCCATACCACGATAATAAACAAAACGGCTACCCGTTACCTTTGCTGCACGTTCAAAATCAACGATTCCAAGGTCTGTTGCCAGGTCCCAGTGTGGTTTTGGATCAAAAGTAAATTCGCGAATATCGCCCCATCTTTTTAATTCTTCGTTTTCTTCCTCTGTGGCACCAACTGGTACACTTTCATGAGGGAGGTTTGGCAACGTAGATAGAATTTCATCTAACTGTTCATCTACTTGAAACAGCTTTTCATCAAGCGCCTTAATGTTATCAGATACTTGTTTCATTTCTTGAATTAGCGTATCTGCATCACCTTTCTCACGTTTAATCTTTGCTACCTCTTGTGATACCTGGTTACGACGGCTTTTTAACTCTTCCGTCTCTACGATTAACGCACGGCGCTCACTATCAAGTTGTTCAAATTGATTTAATCCTTCGTGCTCACCACCACGTGTAGCCAATCTTTCCTTTACTGTATCTAGTTCTTTTCGCAATTGCTTAACATCCAACATGTTATATCCTCCTTTTAATCAATACCTTTGACTGAAACAAAAAAACTCTCGACCCCTCCATACATAGTGTATAGAAGGGACGAGAGAACCCGCGTTGCCACCCTTATAGCTCTTCGTAGTGAAGAACCACTCAAGGCCTGTAACGTAGGCAAGACGGAATGGTATACTCTATTCCACCATTCACTCAAGGGGGGATTCAAATACGGGTTGTTCCGGTTTTCACCAACCACCGGCTCTCTGCTACAATCCACAGTATTTTACTAGTCCCTATCATCACGTTTTCTTATCTCACTCTGTTTTGAGTTGCTTCTTTTACCATTGTAACAAAAAAACGATGCAAACGGAAATCATCTGTTAGCTCAGGATGAAAGGAACAGGTTAAATAATGTCCTTCTCTCGCTGCAACGATCTCTCCATTATATGTAGAAAGGACCTCTACTTGTTCCCCAACCTCTTCAATTAATGGGGCACGAATAAAAACAGCTCGCAGATCCTCTGCTACACCTTTTACATCAAGTGTTGTTTCAAAGCTTTCCCTTTGGCGACCAAATGCATTCCTCTGAACCTTCATATCCATCAGTTCAAGATGCGCAGAGTCTTCTCCGTTAATCTGACTGGCCATCAAAATAAGACCCGCACATGTACCGAATATCGGCTTCCCACTTTTACCGAATGCTTTTAGAGGTTCAAAGAAATCATACTGGTTAATCAGACGACGCATGGTTGTGCTCTCTCCACCAGGAAAAACGAGACCATCTACTTCGTCTAACTGTGCCGCTTTTTTTACGACTATCACTTCTGTATTCTCTGCCTGAAGGCTGCGTACATGCTCACGCACAGCTCCCTGCAAAGCAAGTACGCCAATCTTAACCATCTTACCAGCCGCGCTCTTGCATACGATCGCCAGGAGCAAGTGTTGAAATCTCCAAACCTTTCATAGCAGATCCAAGTCCTTTAGATACTTTAGCAATCAACTCATAGTCCGTATAATGAGTCGTTGCTTCAACAATCGCTCGAGCAAATTTCTCAGGACTATCTGATTTAAAAACCCCAGATCCAACAAAAACGCCATCAGCGCCAAGCTGCATCATTAGAGCAGCATCAGCAGGAGTGGCCACACCACCAGCTGCAAAGTTAACAACAGGAAGCTTTCCGGTTTCTTTAATCTCTAGAAGTAACTCATAAGAAGCGCCTAAGTTCTTGGCTTCCGTCATTAACTCGTCAGTAGACATGTTAGCAACCTTTTTAATTTGTGCCTGCATCATGCGCATATGACGAACAGCCTCAACAATGTTCCCTGTACCGGGCTCACCCTTTGTACGAATCATTGATGCGCCTTCACCGATACGGCGAGCAGCTTCTCCTAAATCACGCGCTCCGCAAACAAACGGAACGGTATAATCACGTTTATAAAGATGAAAGACTTCATCAGCAGGTGTTAATACTTCGCTCTCGTCTATGTAGTCTACCCCCATGGATTCAAGCACTCGGGCTTCTACAATATGACCGATACGTGCTTTGGCCATAACTGGAATCGAAACAGCATTCATAACATCCTCTACAATTTGTAGATCTGCCATTCTCGCTACTCCTCCAGCTGCGCGAATATCAGAAGGAACACGTTCAAGCGCCATAACAGCGACTGCTCCTGCTTCCTCCGCAATTTTTGCTTGTTCGGCGTTAACCACATCCATGATCACTCCGCCTTTTTGCATTTCAGCCATACCACGTTTTACTAGATCTGTACCTGTTTGACTCATCTTAACATCCCCCACAAATTAAATTTTTCTTTCAATCATGTGTTGTCTATTTCTATTGAATCAATCATTTAACTATTAAAACCAGCCTGTTACTGTGTCAGAAACAGATGTCCAAATGCCGGAGAAGAAGCTGCCAATACCTCTCATGCTCATTGTAAACCAGCTAGCCTTTTCAACAGCTTGATCGGCAACAAGTGGAGTTGAAGAAGATTGATTATCATATAGATATTCAACGTCCTCTTCTCCTTCATATGTTAATTGAACCTGACCTACTTCTTGTCCTTCTTCAAGTGGCGCAACAAACTCTCCATCTTCGTTTAAGAGCTCTGAAGATAACGTAACCTCTGGAACGTATAGCTCTTCCTCATCATTTTTAATGACTGAACGAAGCGCATCAGATGTAGAGATGGAAACTTCATTTTCCTTACCACCCGTTACAGGGATTACATCTTCTCCATCAGGTTTGTACCCTTCTGGTAGGAGCTCTGCCTCCTGGAAGTTGTTAAATCCATAATCAAGCAGCTTCTCCGTTTCATTAAAACGATCATCGCGTGTATTTGCTCCCATTACCACAGTAATTAAACGCATATCATCACGTAAAGCTGTTCCAGTAAAGGAATTACCTGCAGCAGATGTAAAACCTGTCTTAAGACCATCTGCGCCTTCATACTCATGGGCTTGGTTTACACCTGGTATCATCCAGTTCCAGTTTTCCATCTGGATTGTTTCGTCTTCACCAGCTTGGAATTCAAGCTCTGGAATACTAGCTGTATCAAGAACTTCTGGATAATCGTTTATTAAGTGGAAAGCAAGCTGAGCCACAGATTTTGCAGATAATTCATTTTCTGCGTTTGCATCTGTTCCCTCGGGATGACTGCCAGCTAGATCGCTGTTATTTAACCCACTTGAATTAACAAAGTTATAGCTTTCAAGACCAAGCTCGCCTGCTTTATCATTCATTAATTGTACAAAGTCAGCTTCACTTCCAGCAACGTGTTCTGCCAGTGCAATTGTTGAAGCATTAGCTGAATAAATAGCCATAGATTGATACAGATTTTTTACTGTGTAAGTGTAATCTTGTCTTAAAGGAACATTAGATAGTTCAGTTTGTAAAGATAATGTACGAACTGGGTCACTTATACTTACTTCATCATCCCAGCTAATTTTCCCTTGATCAATTGCTTCAAGAATTAAGTATTCACTCATCATTTTGGTCATACTTGCAATAGGTAGTTGATCATCTATGTTATCTGCGAATAAAATTTTTCCTGAATCGGCATCTACTAAAATCGATGCTGATGCATCAATATCTACAGCCGCATCTGCTTGCTGAGGATTTAATCCAATTGTTAATGCCAGCGATGCTGCCATCATTCCAAGTATTACTTTTTGTTTTGCTGGCTTACTCAAAACCTTCCACCTCCGCTATTTTTAACACAGAGGTAATTTTATCATATGCCTGTATAAAAAAATAGATAGAGTTAGACTCTATCTATTTGAAATACATTACAATTTAGCGTCAATGAAGTTAGACTGAATAGTTTGGTGCTTCTTTCGTTATATGAACGTCATGAGGATGACTCTCTCTTAAACCTGCACCACTAATCTTAATAAATTCTCCTGTTTCACGAAGATCAGAGATCGTTGGCGTACCAGTGTAACCCATACCTGCACGAATTCCACCTACTAGTTGGTGAATCGTATCGCTAAGAGGTCCTTTGTACGGTGTTCTACCTTCAATACCTTCTGGAACAAGCTTTTGATTATTTTCCTGGAAATAACGATCCTTACTTCCCTTTTCCATTGCACCAAGTGAGCCCATGCCACGATATACTTTAAACTGACGGCCTTGGTAAATCTCACGTTCACCAGGACTTTCAGAAGTACCAGCAAGTAAGCTTCCTAGCATAACGGCATGTCCACCAGCCGCAAGAGCTTTTACGATATCACCAGAATATTTAATTCCTCCATCAGCAATGATAGGCACACCATGCTTACGAGCTTCGGTTGCACAATCATAAATAGCAGTAACTTGAGGAACACCGATTCCAGCTACCACACGAGTCGTACAAATGGATCCAGGACCAATTCCTACTTTCACAACATCTACGCCCGCAGCAATCAAATCACGTGTACCTTCTGCTGTCGCGACATTACCTGCAATAATCGTTAGGGAAGGATATTGGTTGCGAATTTGAGCAATGCGGTCTAGAACCCCTTTAGAGTGGCCATGAGCTGTATCAATAACAATTGCATCGACTCCTGCCTCTACAACGGCTGCAATTCGGATTTCAGCATCCGCAGATACACCAATCGCTGCACCAACAACTAAACGCCCTTGAGCATCTTTTGCTGAGTTAGGGAACTCGATCACTTTTTCAATATCTTTAATGGTAATAAGTCCTTTAAGAGTTCCTTCATCATCCACTAGTGGAAGTTTCTCAATCTTATACTGCTGAAGGGTTTTCTCTGCTTCTTGAAGAGTCGTTCCAACAGGAGCAGTTACTAGATCCTCTTTAGTCATTACGTCATCAATTTTAATCGAATAGTCTTCAATAAAACGTAGATCACGGTTTGTCAGAATTCCAACAAGTTTGCGATTCTCATCTACAATTGGGACACCAGAAATACGGTATTTGCCCATTAAATGCTCTGCATCAAACACTTGACGATCAGGCGTTAGGTAGAACGGGTTTGTAATAACTCCACTCTCAGAGCGTTTTACCTTATCAATTTGTTCTGCTTGCTCTTCAATGGACATGTTTTTATGGATAATCCCAAGACCACCCTCTCGAGCGATTGCGATAGCCATTTGGTATTCCGTTACTGTGTCCATACCCGCACTAATAATAGGAATATTAAGCTTCAGATTTTCTGAAAGCTGTGTCTTTACGGACACATCACGCGGCAAGACCTCTGATTTAGCAGGGATCAATAGTACATCATCAAACGTTAAACCTTCTTTTTGAAATTTATTTTCCCACATGATGTGAATCATCCTCCCACAATAAAATAGTAAAGTTCCTCAGAATATTATTAGTAGCGTATCAATTGGGTAAACTACTGTCAAGAAAAGGCGTTAAGTACTACTTTTCTGAATATACTAACGATAATGTTGAGAGAGTGATTCCTTTGAGTGACCCATTCATCCCTTTTGAATCAATTAGCTACACGAAGCGTTTTTTAGCTGACTGTTACGAACGTAAATCTTTTGCCAATGCCAAAACCGTTAGCTATCAAACCAGCTATTCATTTATTTACCACCTTCAACAAGGAAGGCTCTACCTGCAGCAAGCTGCAAAAGCTCCCATCGAGATTAAACCTATGCTTCTTTTTTATGGAATCGTACAGATGTTAAAAGCCTGTGTGTTAACCGTTGATCCTTTTTATCCAGAGAACTCTACTGTCCTTGCCCATGGTGTCACCGCTAGAAAAAGAAAGAAACAAGGATACCGGTTTTTGGATGACGAAATAAAAGTACAGAAGAACGGTCTTTTTCTCCATTTTCTCGACAAAATGTTTCATGTGAAACAAATGCCGGATGAAAAATATAAAATGAACTTCTTACTCAAACAAGTAGCAGATATGCATCCGCTGTACAGCACCATGCATAACCAGGACATTAGCATTGCAGTCACTCAAAAACCTCAATCCTATATGATCTCTGATTCTATTTTAGACGACTTACATATGACTGCTAATCGGTTTGGCTTATTTCTCGAACAGTCTCCCAATAGTAAAAGCTGGTTTCATCGACAAAAAGGTGTAACCTCTTTAAAACAGCAGATTACCATACCTCTCCACACTGCACCTACTCGTTTTCAAAGTGCACCCTGGTTATCTACTTGCGAGGGAGACACTTATCTTTTAAGAAAAAGAGATGACTACTGTTCCCTTCCTGAATTATCGATTCATTATCTCCTCCTTTATAACCTTAGTATGATCTGCCGCTATGAAGCCGAGTGGTGGGGAGAGCTGCATCATACCTTTGAAGGGGACGACCTTCCGTTTATCAAACAGTTTCTCGCAACGACTACAAAGAAACTTCCTCTTCTTTTTGAGCACTATCTTTTTTCGCTTAAAGAAATATGAGTGAAAAGGTGATGGGAGAAGCTGCAGCTATTCTATCTTGCTCTTATTGTAGTTCTCTAACTGCTTAGTAGTGGGTATGGAGTTCTTATATGAGTAGTTTGCTTCTTAGTAATCGAGGATGTTTTTAAATTTGAAGTGATGTGGTCTTGTTTCCCTCTCCAATTAACTTGATAATGACATATTTCTTGGTGCTTCCTCCCCTTTCTCCTTATTAACACACGTTCACTACTACAACTCCTTATTTTATAAACAAAAAAACCTTCCATCAAAAGATGAAAGGTTTTTATCAGTGCCCGGCAACGTTCTACTCTCGCAGGGGGAAGCCCCCAACTACCATTGACGCAGAAGAGCTTAACGGCCGTGTTCGGCATGGGA
>NZ_JBNNQX010000029.1:0-18623 GCF_050276055.1 Alkalihalobacillus sp. NPDC127517
CACACCCGTTCCCATGCCGAACACGGCCGTTAAGCTCTTCTGCGTCAATGGTAGTTGGGGGCTTCCCCCTGCGAGAGTAGAACGTTGCCGGGCTTATATATTATTCCACAGTAGCTCAGTGGTAGAGCAATCGGCTGTTAACCGATCGGTCGTAGGTTCGAGTCCTACCTGTGGAGCCATTATTCTGGAGAGCTGTCCGAGTTTGGCCGAAGGAGCACGATTGGAAATCGTGTAGGCGGTGTAGAACCGTCTCGAGGGTTCGAATCCCTCGCTCTCCGCCAGCTAATCTCTTACTTATATAAATGGCCCGTTGGTCAAGCGGTTAAGACACCGCCCTTTCACGGCGGTATCACGGGTTCGATTCCCGTACGGGTCACCATTACTTCATACATAATTATTACCCAGGAGGATTAGCTCAGCTGGGAGAGCATCTGCCTTACAAGCAGAGGGTCGGCGGTTCGAGCCCGTCATCCTCCACCATTTAGTTAAATTGATAACGTCGCGGGATGGAGCAGTCTGGTAGCTCGTCGGGCTCATAACCCGAAGGTCGGAGGTTCAAATCCTCCTCCCGCAATTACCATTGGTCTGGTAGTTCAGTTGGTTAGAATGCCTGCCTGTCACGCAGGAGGTCGCGGGTTCGAGTCCCGTCCAGACCGCCATTTTATTTGAATAGTAGTGTGGCTTAGTAGCTCAGTTGGTAGAGCAACGGACTGAAAATCCGTGTGTCGGCAGTTCGATTCTGTCCTGAGCCACCATTTGCCGGCCTAGCTCAATTGGTAGAGCAACTGACTTGTAATCAGTAGGTTGGGGGTTCAAGTCCTCTGGCCGGCACCACTTATTCTTTGAAAAGTGGCTGTTGACTAACAGAATGGAATTGTGTATCATTGTTATTGCTTTGGAGGGGTAGCGAAGTGGCTAAACGCGGCGGACTGTAAATCCGCTCCCTACGGGTTCGGCAGTTCGAATCTGCCCCCCTCCACCATTTAGGGGCATAGTTTAAAGGTAGAACAGAGGTCTCCAAAACCTCCGGTGTGGGTTCAATTCCTACTGCCCCTGCCAATTTAAAACTTAAATGATTTGAAAAATATGGCGATTGTGGCGAAGTGGTTAACGCACCGGATTGTGATTCCGGCATTCGTGGGTTCAATTCCCATCAGTCGCCCTTTTTGGGCTATAGCCAAGCGGTAAGGCAACGGATTTTGATTCCGTCATTCCCTGGTTCGATCCCAGGTAGCCCAGCCATTATTTGCGGAAGTAGTTCAGTGGTAGAACACCACCTTGCCAAGGTGGGGGTCGCGAGTTCGAATCTCGTCTTCCGCTTTTCTACGGCGGTATAGCCAAGTGGTAAGGCACGGGTCTGCAAAACCCTTATCCCCGGTTCAAATCCGGGTACCGCCTTTTTTTTTGTTTTTTATCTGCCTGCCGGGGTGGTGGAATGGGCAGACACACAGGACTTAAAATCCTGCGGTAAGTGATTACCGTGCCGGTTCAAGTCCGGCCCTCGGCATCAACTTAATTTTAAATGTCTCATGCGCCCGTAGCTCAATTGGATAGAGTACTTGACTACGAATCAAGAGGTTAGAGGTTCGAGTCCTCTCGGGCGTGCCATTTGCCGGTGTGGCGGAATTGGCAGACGCGCACGACTCAAAATCGTGTTCCTTCTGGAGTGCCGGTTCGACCCCGGCCACCGGTATACGGATTCAATATGTTTCAAGAGAAAGACCTAAGAAATCAGTTTTTACTGAGTTCTTAGGTCTTTTTTTGTTGGCTATATATAATTATTAACAAAATAAAAAGGTGGATTTAAAAAGGATATTATCAATCATTTTAATTTAAATCATTACTTAATACAGCAAGTGTCTGATTTTTTATTACATGAGCATTTTGCTGAATCTCTGCATGAAGATATTCTACAAGCTGTGGGTTTAACATCAGTCTATGTGAAACGAAAGCAAAGAGATCCGAGATTCAGAGAGAAACTCTTACAGACTTATGAGTATAGCTGTGCGATATGCGGCTTTAATGTACGTCATGGTCATCGTTTAGTGGGAGTAGAAGCAGCTCATATTAAGTGGCATCAAGCAGGGGGGCCGAATGTTGAGGAGAATGGCTTAGCCCTATGTACGATGCACCATAAGCTTTTTGATCAAGGCGTATTCACTTTCTCAGATGAAAAAGAAATTCTTGTCTCGAAGTTAGCTCATGGTACTCATGGGTTCGATGACTGGCTCATGAGATACCATGGTAAGAAAGTAAAACACCTATCGATCCACTTTATAAGCCAAATGAGTTCTATCTGAACTGGCATGTAAAAGAAGTGTTTAAAGGTCCAGTGAGGTATATCGTAACGCACTAATTTTGATTACATACTTTCACACATTACCTCGACACAAACTGACAGAAACCTTCTATTGTCCTAGATATAATAAGTGTTTAAAGTCCCTTGTTTGACTTACATAGCTTCAAAGATTGGAAAAGGTGTGATGTGGAATGTACGGTAAATCAGCGAATGAATTAGGTGTAAAGTCCCCTGGTAAGAAGAACATTTATAAAAAATCCCTTGCGATTGATCTAATTAAGTGTGGGCATGACTTTTTACATACGATGAGGAATAAGCACAATCAACGCTATCAAATCTACGTGTTCACGGAGACACCTGAACTGATTCAAGACATGCAACGTCTAACGAAAAGAGAGGATTCTTAAATGAAGAAAGTACTAACGATTTGTGGTATTACGGTCGGTTCTTTGGCTCTGACTGCGGCTTTGGTTTTTGGATTACTTGAATTTGCAAATAAACCGGTTAATACGAAGACTGCTGACGCAGAGGAAGTTGGCCAGGTTGAATCTGAAGAGGTTGATGACATTGATGTCCCGGAAGTGATCTTAAAAGAAACAGCGAATGAAGATCTGGAAGAGTTATTTCCGGATTCAATGACTGAGTCCAACATGCAGACGACAATTCATCACATGGCACATGGACTTATTTACGCGGAGCAAAAGTGGGGAAAGATAGAGATTACAGAAGACCGGTTAGAGCGCCTTCTCCATGTTGCTAGCCAACAAGAAAGCTCATATAACGAAGGCTCCTTATATGTATCGATTCTATCGTATTGGAACGACGGTGATTTCTCTAACGCAGTATCTGACCATAATTCTATTTGGAAGCTGCAAAATGGAACAGTCGGAAAAGCAACACGATTGTTAACGGCTGATGAAATAAATGAGTACAATGAAAAGCACTTTAATTAGAAATGGAAGAGCTCACTTAACTAAGTGGCTCTTCTTTGTTTAGGTAACGTTGTTCATAAGGTTAAAGGTTTAATAATACGGTCACAACACTTGTTGCTGCTGCAGCAACGGCAATGATAAAGGGGGCAGGTATTTCGATCATTGTTTCTTTTTTACGATTTGAACTACCATCCTCCTTTTTAATGTAAAACTTCATAAGAGTTCCTCCCTTCTTATGAGATACCTACGTAGTTGTAGCTTTTCCAAAAGTGGGGTTGTCCTATGACCGAAACGTAAAAATATTTATTTTCCCAACGTAGATAACAGCTACTATTTTTTCGTTATAATAAAAGGAGGAGATGATAGGAAAGTGCGGTGACATATGGAATCAAAAAAAGCCTTAATTGTCTTTATCCATGGAGCAGGGGTAGGGGGCTGGATGTGGGATAAGCAGGTCGAGTACTTTAAGGAGTCGTTTGACTGTTTTGTGCCCACCTATACGTTTTCAAAACATCAGCTAGTGAACGAGTGGGCGGATCAATTCCTCAATGAGTTACAGAAACGTATACAAAAAGATCAACGATTGATCCTTGTCGGGTTCTCCATGGGAGCGCAAATTGCACTTGAGATGTGTGCTCGTAAGCCAGAATGGTTTCACCTTGTCATGTTTAATAGTGGATACATGGAACCGAGGCCCTTTCTTAAAAAACTGGTTGTACCGCTTCTTCCATTATTTAATATACTTCCTAAAAGTAGAGTGTTTTCGCAAAAGCAGGCGAAAGAATTATATATTCCTGAAGAACAGTTTGAAGAATATTTTGCCGGGGCTAAAAACGTAACGAATGCTGAGCTTCAATTGATTATGAATGAGAATTTAAGCTATGATCTGCCGGATGGGTTAGAACACTATAAGGGGAAGTTCCTCATTACAATTGGTGAGAAGGAGACAAAGCTTCTTGCAAACTCTGTAGAAAAACTTCAAAAGGCGGTTTCTCAGTCGGAGCTTATAACGGTCCCTACTGTTAAACACGGGTTTCCACTTGCTGAGCCAGATTTATTTAATAGAACACTCGAAGAATGGATGAACAAATAAAAGCCAGCACATCGACTTTCATGTGCTGGCTTTTCATTTTAGTTCTTAATCTTTGTCCACACGTCCCAGTTTCCTGAGTTGTTATGTGGGCTTTGATTTTGTGTCCACCATTTGGCTTCATACAGCTTTCCTTCGTGTGTTACACGATCACCTTCTGTATAGACGGCTTCAGCATTCCACTCTTGGGGACCTTCTTGCTCTGAATCATTGATTTTCTTCCAAACATCCCATTGACCAGAATGATCAGCTGGGTTTTGTCCTAGCGTCCACCATTTGGCTTCATATACTTGACCATCAACAACCACTTGATCGCCAGTGTCATAAATGGTTTTCGCATTCCATTCTTGAGGTCCTTCTGGAATCTCGTAGCAATCGATTACCTTTTGCCAAACCTCCCAATTTCCTGAGTTGTCTGTTGGATTTTGGTTTTGAGTCCACCATTGTGCCACGTAGAAATCACCATTATGTTCTACTTTATCACCGGCTACATATGTTTTCGCTGCATCCCATGCTGCGAATTCACAAGCTGGAGCTTCAGGATCTTCAGGAAGCTCTGGCTCTTCGGGTTCACCTGGAACTTCAGGTTCTTCAGGAATTTCAGGTTCAGCTTCTTCAAACGTAAATGTTGTTGGAGCTCTCATACCTGGTGTTGCAAAGTATGCTTCCAGTGAACCTGTTACTGTAATTAGCTTTCCAAGATTCTCTGGATGTGAAGGAAGGTTTAATCCGTTACGGACGGCCGTTCCATTTACAAGCTGTACAGGAAGCATTTTCGTACGATCCGTTTCATCAAGTGAATCAGCTAGTAGAAGGTTTGAAGGTGCATGTGTACCTTCTCCAATAACAGGAGAGGAGTTCACAATTGATCCGACGATATAGCCTTTTACTTTAGCTGTTCCACTATTATTTGCAATAGCTTGTGCTACGGTGCGTAGTCCTGAAGGATCATCTTCGGAACCTTCGCCATCAATCGTTACACGACTGCCTTCTTCATGGTTGATTGGTGCTTCTTGTGCTGCAACATAATCCACTACAGATGTCCATACAGGACCTAAATCCGATTCAATCGTTTCTGAATTCAGATTATAGAATGCAGCACCATGCATGTAATCGTTATAAGCTACTGTATACGTAGCATTTACATCAAATGCATCGCCATTTTCAAGGGTAATCTCAACGTCAGTGATGGCTCCACTCTCATTGGTCATTAAGTTATAACCGATTCCAGAGACTTGAACATCTACACCTCGACGGTATTTTGCTTGCTCTAAAATAATATCTTTAATTTTTGATCCAGTTGTTTCAACTGAGACAATGACGTTTCCAAATCCATCTAGAGATTCGATTTGTTGATCAGTAATTGGTCCTGGCTGAATTTCACCAGTAACAGACGACCCGTTTAGTAGACCAATGTCTGTGCCTGCTTTTTCGCGAATAGAGTCAGTGTAAAGATTCCCCAATCCTACGTCACTTCTATTTTTGTTCGCAGAGTAGAGTCCAGTTTCTGTTGAGCCTATGATTTCACCTGGTACTGGTGCGGTAGGGTCAACTGAAATCTTAATGCGACCTTCTCGGGAATAATCAAGCGTCTTTCCTTCAGCAGTTAGTTTGTAAGCAAAGTTTTTCATTGCTTCTGTCATTAGTCCAACTGTTTCGGAAAGGACTGTTCCTTCAAAGTTATATCCAGAACCACCCGTACCGATGTAATCGGCCACAGCTACTTTATACGTGTCATCAAGGTTAAGTGGTTGATTATCTTTAGTAAGGGTAACATCTGCAAAGCTGCCCGTTGGACCAGTTAGAATGTTATATTCTAGACCAGATACCTGCAGGTCAATGGAATTGCGATTGTCTCGCGAATAAGAGAAATCAAGAACATTTTTAATCGCATGACCAGTCATTTCAATAACCATGATTTCATTTGCAAAAGGTTCGATTTGATAAATGTCACCTAGTGTCACGTCACCAGCTTCAATACTTGCACGGATCCCGCCATTATTTGTAAAGGCGAAATCGCTATCGGCCATATCACGCATGGCATCTGTCCAGAAGTTACCTAGTGGAGCATCTCCATTCGCACGCCCATCTCTTGAGAGGCCATTATTAGATGTACCAACTACTTCTCCTAGTAAGTCTTCCATCTCAGCATTATATCCATCAATTACAGCTTGTACTTCCGCGTCAACAGCTGTTAATGATGAGACAGATACAAGACCACCTGTTGTATTTACAACGGAATCGGTTGCTTCATCGTACGTAAGAGTTACTTTCCCGATATTGTTCAGGTTAGAGCCTGTTTGAACGATAGGCGTGCCATTCACAACATTTGGAGCATTTAATGATGTATGTGAATGCCCTCCAACGATCAGATCAAAGTAATCGACTTGCTCAGCAAGACGTTTGTCATTGTCAAAGCCTATGTGAGTCATTGCGATAATAACATCCGCTTGCTCTTCAAGTTCATCTTGATAGCTTTTAGCGACCTCAGCATAGTTCCCATCAAACGTCATTCCAACCGTGTTCGCAGGAGCAGTTGCAGGTGGTGCTTGCGTAACTGTAAAGACAGCCACAGAAAGTCCATCTACATCAAAAATTTCGTAAGGCTTTGTTTGTTCAACCCCAGTATCACCAACATCAAGGTTAGCTGCTAACCAAGGGAACTCAGAAATATTCATATTTTCAATTAATGCTTCTTGTCCAAAATCAAATTCGTGGTTCCCAATCGCTAGAGCGTCCACTCCTGCTAGGTTAAAAACCTCGTAAATTGGTTTTCCTAGATTCAAGTCTACAACCGGATTCCCACTCACTGCGTCTCCAGCATCTAAGTACAGAAGATGATCAGACGATGCGCGTTGCTCCTTAACGTAGGCTGAAACCTTTGCATATTCATCAAACGTTGCATGAATATCGTTGGTATGTAGAATGGTTAAATCAATTTCTTCGTTTGCCTGTGCGTGATTCAAAAAAGAAAAAAGAAGAAACAACACAGCAACCATTGAAAAGACTCTTGGAACTCGCCAAGAAAATACGCTATCCATAAACTACCTCCATTGGGTTTTATTATAGTAGACAAGTAGAAACTCTATTTGTCTCTCGTATTATGGTATCAAAATTTGAAGTGATATTTACTAAAATTCTATAAAAATTATGTAAAGATTTCTGACTGGCTCATTTAACCTTGTATCATCAATTAGTTTCATTTAGATACTATGTTACTTAAAGGTGCGTACTTTAAATGAACGCTTAAGTATAGGAAACTAGCAGATATTATTGCTAGAAAGGAATGTGGATGATGAAAACAGAAATAGGACTGCTCGTTTTACGAGTTGTGGTTGGTATTACATTTTTAATTCACGGGATGGACAAGTTTAATGGTGGAATAGATGGGACGGTTGCTATGTTCGAAGGCATGGGTTTTCCAGGATTCTTAGCTTATCTTGTGACGTTTGCTGAAATCCTTGGAGGACTTGCATTAATTCTTGGTTTACTTACGCGGGTTGTTAGCATTGTCTTTGCAGCTATTATGGTGACCGCCATCTTTCAAGTGAAAGCTGATGGAGGATTTTTAGGAGGATTTGAATTAGATCTTGTCCTACTCGCATGTTCAATTCTTCTTGCTTTATCAAGCAGCCGTCTAGTTGCATTAAACAGATTATTACCTGGAGCACTAAAGAATATGTAATGAATGAAAACCAGTGGCTCGCCCCGCTGGTTTTCTTTTTAATCGGAACTATTTCGCAATTTGGACAAATGAACAATTTACCCCTATACTTAATAGATACATAATGTTAGAAACAATTCATTTATTGGAGTGAAGAACGTGACAGATTTAGCTTATCCTTACGCATCAAAACGAAATGTTGTATATGGAAAAAAGGGGATGGTAGCAACATCTCAGCCTTTAGCGGCTCAAGCAGGCCTTGATATTATTAAAGCAGGAGGAAATGCAATCGATGCAGCGATTGCGACGGCTGCTTGCCTAACAGTAGTGGAGCCGACGTCGAATGGTATCGGCTCGGATGCATTTGCACTCGTTTGGACAGAGGGAAAGCTTCACGGTCTGAATGCAAGTGGACAAGCACCAATGGGTTTAACACCAGAAGCAGTGAAGGAAGCAGGGTATACAGAAGAACTTCCTACATACGGAGTATTACCTGTAACGGTTCCAGGAACGCCGCGTGGTTGGGCAGAGCTTTCTAAGAAATTTGGTAAGCTATCACTGAAAGAGGTATTAAAGCCTGCGATTGATTACGCGGAAAATGGCTATCCTGTTTCACCAACACTCGCGAAGTATTGGGAAAAGGCGGCTAAAAGTTTCCGTACGAAACTTACAGGTGACGAGTTTAAGCATTGGTTTGAAACCTTTACACCAGATGGTCGTGCGCCTCGTGAAGGGGAGATTTGGAAGTCTCCTGGTCATGCCGAAACGCTTCGTCAAATTGCGGAGACAAACGCTGAGTCGTTTTACACTGGGGAAATTGCCGATAAAATTGATGCTTTTTTCGCAATGCATAACGGACATTTAACAAAAGAGGATCTCAAAGCCTACCAGCCTGAATGGGTTGAGCCGATTAAGTCAGAGTATAGAGGCTACGATGTGTGGGAGATTCCGCCTAATGGGCAAGGCCTGATTGCTCTAGAAGCCCTCAATATTTTAAAAGGGTTTGATTTTGCAGTAAGAGATTCAGTTGATACGTATCATAAACAAATTGAAGCAATGAAGCTGGCTTTTGTTGATGGTATGGCTTTTATTACAGATTCAAGAGAAATGAAGGTTTCAAAGGAAGAGCTTTTATCCGATGAATATGCAGCGCAAAGAAGAGCGTTAATTGGTGAGGAAGCGATCATGCCTGAGCCTGGAACACCGCCTTCTGGTGGAACGGTCTATTTGGCAGCAGCTGATGGTGATGGAAACATGGTTTCATTTATCCAAAGTAACTATATGGGCTTTGGATCAGGCATCGTAATCCCTGGAACAGGAATTGCTATGCAGAATAGAGGACACAACTTCTCACTAGATGAGAAGCACCATAATTACTTGAAACCGGGTCGGAAAACGTATCATACGATTATTCCTGGATTTTTAACAAAGGGCGATGAAGCCGTTGGTCCGTTTGGTGTAATGGGTGGTTTCATGCAGCCTCAAGGTCATGTTCAGGTCGTAATGAACACAATTGATTTTGGATTAAATCCTCAAGCGGCACTTGATGCCCCGAGATGGCTTTGGACGAAGGAGAAGAAGGTTCAAGTGGAGGCAAGCTTCCCAATTGAGATGACTAGAGCACTTGCTGCTAAAGGACATCAAGTGGAAATTGCTGTTGATGAAGGCGGGTTTGGAAGAGGTCAGATTATTTGGCGGGACCCAGAAACAGGTGTGTTATCAGGTGGAACTGAGCATCGATCAGATGGAGAGGTTGCAGCCTGGTAATAAAATAGAGTTTAAAACCCCTTATGTGGCGACTTAGCTGCATAAGGGGTTTTGTTTTATTTAAACGATGTTTTAGGTCCCTTGTGAATGGTAATAGAAGACTAGTCAAATAAAAGGAGACCTGAATATGTCTATTCATGCGTTGTTTTTAAATTGCTCTTTAAAAAAGAGTAGCGAGGATGAGTCAAATACCGAAGCGCTTATCAAAGAAGTAACAAGTCGTCTTGAAGAAAAGAAGGTCTCAACTGAAGTGGTACGTGTCGCCGATTATCAAGTAGGCTATGGAATCGTTGATGATGCAGGACTTGGCGACCAATGGCCAACGATTATTGAAAAAATAAAAGCAGCGGACATTGTTGTTATTGGTACACCGCTTTGGCTAGGAGAGAAATCGAGCATTGCTACGAAAGTAATGGAGCGTCTATACGGAAGCACAGGTATTACAAACGAAAAAGGGCAACCATTTTTATATAACAAGGTGGGAGGTGTCATTGTAACAGGAAATGAGGATGGTGCTAAAAATGCTATTTCATCTATTGTATTTGGACTTTCTCATATCGGATTAACGATCCCTCCAGCTACAGCGGCGTACTGGTTAGGAGAGGCAGGTCCAGGCCCATCATTCATTGAAGCAGAAGGATATAAACATGAATTTACGATGAATCAAGTTCAGACGATGGTGCACCACTTACACTATTTTGCGAGTGTGCATCAGCAGCATGAGATTCCAATGCAAGAATAAAATTAAATGGCGAACGCTACCCGTTGGAAGGGGCGTTCGCCATTTTTTTATTATAGTCCAAAAACAATTGGCATCCAGAAGTAAACTGCAAGTGTAATAGCAATGATAGAAAAGAGATTCAGCCATACACCCGCTTTTGCCATGTCAGCTACATCTAATACACCTGCACTAAACACGGCTGTATTAGGTGGAGTGGCAACAGGTAACATATAACATGAGCCTGCAGATAAAGCAGCTGCAGCCATCAAGAGAAGTGGATCCATGCCAACCGCGATTCCAAGTCCCACACAAAGAGGTAAGACCAGATTGGCAACAGCTGTGTTTGATAAGATTTCAGTCATGGATAAAACGATCACAACAAGCAGGAGAATAATAATAAATGGAGTGAAAGATTCAAGCATCTGCAGGGTTTCTCCAATCCAATCATTAAGACCAGATGCACCGAAGCTTGAAGCAAGTGCAAGCCCACCACCAAACAAAATTAACACACTCCATGGTAGTTCTTTTAAGTCTCGCCACTCAAGGATTCTTTCTCCCTTTTTTGTACTCGGTATAAAGAAAAGTGAAACAGCGCCAAATACAGAGATCGCACCATCATGAAGATTTGCAGCAATATTCTCAGGAAAAACAAGTGTTTTGAACACCCAGAGAAAAACAGTTACCCCAAAAACAACAGCAACCCAAATTTCATCAAGTGTCATTTTACCGAGCTTTTTCTTATCTTCTTTTATAAAATTAATGGTCTGATCCTTATTCTCTGTTTCGACTTTAAATTTCATTTTTGTAAGATAGAAATAAAGAAAGACGAGTACAATAACAGCGACCGGTCCAGCGAATAATAACCATTCATAAAAAGCAACAGTTCGATCAAGTTGTGAGCGGGAAATCTCTGCGAAAATAGCATTTGGCACGGCGGCAACGAGTGTAGCCAGGCCACCAATCGTCGCAGCATACGCAACAGATAAAAGAATACTTTTAGAGAAGTTCTGTAAACTTGTTCCTTTTAGAATCTCTTTTTCTTTTACCTCTGAAATGAGTGCAAGAGCAACGGGGAGCATCATTAAAGCGGTTGCAGCATTTGAAACAAACATAGATAAAAGCGCAGTAGATAAGATGATACCAAGTACAATCCGTTGGCTCTCTGTTCCAATCATATCTATGATTGAAAGAGCGATTCGTCTATGTAGGTTCCATTTTTGTAGTGCAATAGCAATGACAAAGCCTCCACCATACATGAAAATCGTCGGGTTACTATATGAGGCGGCAACCGTATCAATATCAGCTGCACCTACTAATGGTATGACAATTAGAGGAATTAAAGAGGTAACGGCCATTGGAACAGCTTCTGTTACCCAGTAGGTTGCAATGAGTAATGTAATAGCAAGAACAAAGCGTGGGGCATGATCCAGTTGGCTAGATGGGATCAAAAGGTAGGCTAACAGGAATAGAATAGGTCCAAGTATTAAACCAATAAGTGCCCGTTTTGGATAGCTGGACTGCGTTGATTGTTCACTTGTCATATGTACACACCTTTCATATTTTACTAGGATCTGGATCTATTTTCACATAGGTGATTTAAAAAACGCAAATATTGACGAACAATCGCAAACTTTCAAAATTGTTTTGACAGTTTGCTTTTCTCGTGCTAAAGTAAATTCAATTCAACATAACATAATGAAATGCTCTTATAACGAGAAGCGGAGGGACTGGCCCGGCGAAGCTTCAGCAACCATTCTGAATGGAAAAGGTGCTAAATCCAGCAAGGTGGAAACACTTTGAAAGATAAGGGGAACGTTTATTGAGATATTCAATGCCTCTTTCTTTTACTAGAAGGAGGCATTTTTTATTCCCTTGGAGTGATCTGCTTAGATGGTTTGTGATTAGAGTTTGTTAGGTTGAGAGACAAAAAAGAGGAGTGAGCGAAGATGCCAAAGGTGAGAAGTTCAAACATTGGATATCCGAGAATTGGAGAAAAGAGAGAATGGAAAAAGAGTCTTGAAAGCTATTGGGCGAATACCACCTCCAAAGAAGAACTACTAGCGTCTCTAAAAGAAATTCGTCTGACAAATATCAAAAAGCAAAAGGATGCGGGAATTGATTTGATTCCTGTAGGAGATTTCAGTTTATATGATCACGTTCTGGACACTGCGGTTTCATTTGGCTTGGTGCCTGATCGTTTTGAGTATAACGGTGGTAAGGTCGATTTAGACACATACTTTGCAGTAGCACGTGGAACGGATTCGGCTGTTGCCTCTGAAATGACAAAATGGTACAACACCAATTATCATTACATCGTTCCTGAGATTACAAAGGCACCGACAACACTTGTACATAACCGTGTTTTAGAATTATATAACGAAGTGAAAGCAGAGCTTGATATTGAAACAAAACCAGTGATCTTAGGTCCTGTGAGCTTTGTCAAACTATCAAAAAATCAAACGGGACTATCTGAGAAGGATTTAATTCGTTCATTTATACCTTTGTATGCAGAATTACTGAAAGAACTAGAGGCAAGTCATGTTGCTTGGGTTCAAGTGGATGAGCCTTTCTTAAATGGTCAGGTAACAGATGCTGACTTAGATCTTTTGCAAGAGGTGTACGCTCAGCTTGATGTAGCGGCACCTAAAGTGAACCTGTTGCTGCAAACGTATTTTGAAGCATTGGACGATTACGAAGCCATCGTTAACTTACCAGTACAAGGAATTGGCTTAGACTTTGTACATGACGAGGGGCAATCTCTGCAGCAAGTCGCAAAGTACGGCTTACCATCTGGTAAAATTCTAGCTGCTGGTATTATTGATGGACGTAACATTTGGAAGGCGGATCTTAAAGAAGTGAAGCACGTTGTTGATCAATTGAGTGTATTAGTTGGTGAAGGACAGCTTATTCTTCAACCATCGTGCAGCTTACTTCATGTACCGGTTACTGTGAAGCTAGAAGAAGAGCTTCCAGAGTTCTTAAAAGCTGGGATTTCCTTTGCGGATGAAAAGCTTGAGGAGCTTGTTGCTCTTGCTGATGTAGCAAATGATGTAAAAGATGAAGAGACCCTTGAGGCAAGTGCTGAAGCGGTAAGATCCCTGAATGAGTCTTCAAGCCGTAACAACGAAGAAGTACGCGCATTACTTGAAGAAATTGGAGAATCTGTTCCAACTCGTGCCGTAGAAGCGACTGAGCGCCTGCGTTTACAACAAGAGAAATATCAGTTCCCTCTTCTGCCTACAACAACAATTGGAAGCTTTCCACAAACAAAAGAAGTGCGTCAAAAGCGCTTGAAGTGGAGAAAGGGAGAGCTTGAATCAGCTCAATACGAACAATTTATCCGCGACGAAATTGATAAGTGGATTAAGATTCAAGAGGATCTTGATATCGATGTTCTTGTTCATGGTGAGTTTGAGCGTACGGATATGGTTGAGTTCTTTGGAGAAAAGCTGGCTGGTTTCCAATTCACGAAATTTGGTTGGGTACAATCGTACGGTTCACGTTGCGTAAAGCCACCAGTGATTTTCGGTGATGTTGCATTTATTGAACCAATGACTGTAAAGGAAACAGCCTATGCACAAAGACAAACAGATCGTCCTGTTAAGGGAATGCTTACGGGTCCTGTAACCATCTTTAATTGGTCTTTCCCACGTACTGATATTTCTGAAGGTCAGGTTGTAAATCAAATTGCTCTGGCTCTGCGCAAAGAAGTGGAAGAGCTCGAGAAGGAAGGGATTAACCTGATCCAGGTGGATGAACCAGCGATCCGTGAAGGACTTCCTTTGAAAAAGGAGAAAACAGAAGCGTATCTTAAGCAGTCAGTAGAGGCGTTCCGTTTGTCTACGATTACGGTTCAACCTGAAACGCAAATTCATACACATATGTGCTACTCAGATTTCCAGGCCATTATTGAATCCATTGATGCATTGGATGCAGATGTCATTTCAATTGAAACATCAAGAAGCCACGGAGAGCTTATCTCAGCATTTGAAGACTTTACGTATAACAAAGGAATTGGCTTAGGTGTATACGATATTCATAGCCCGCGTGTTCCAGCTCAGGAGGAAATCGATCGCAACATTAGTCGTGCCCTTTCTGTACTTGATCCAACATTATTCTGGATTAATCCAGACTGCGGACTCAAAACACGTAAAGAGAAGGAAACAGTTGAAGCACTAAGAGTAATGGTGGCCGCTGCCAAACAAGCACGTGAGCAACTAGTGACTTCACCAGAATAAGCACTTTTTAGAATAGGCAAGGACAACACGATCGAATCAATTAAACAGGCAAATGATTCTTACGATGAATCATTTGCCTGTTTGTGTTTTCAAGAAACTAGCGGAGGGAGAATTCGAGACTCCTGCGGTACAGTACGTGGTGAAGACACTTTAGCGGTGGTCTTTCCGCGGTAGGGGCTGAGGCCGTACCCGCGGAAAGCGAGAAATTCTCCCGAAGCGGATAAAGTGCTATGTTCGTGTTTTATGATCGATTTTAATGTAATGCCCTTACCTCTTACCCGCATACACTTCTAAAAACACTAAAGGAAGTGAATGTATGAATACATCTATTCTCCCTGCTCAAATTGTTACGCGTCACATGCTATCAAGTAGGCTGGATATCTATTATCCTGAAATTGTTCAATTACAAACTCCACGTGTGCAGCATGAACTGAACCAAGCCATTAATCAACAAGTGCATAAAATGATACAGGATACGGGATATAACGAGCCTCCGCGGGACACAACACTTACGGGCGGGTATGAGATTAAAAACAACCAACGCAATATTTTAAGCCTAATGAACCGGTTGTATTATTATAGCGGCGGCGCACATGGCATGACAGTTCAAGAAACATTAACAATGAATATAGCTACAGGTCAAATCTATACACTAAGTGAGTTATTTAAACCTGGTTCTTCCTATGAGGCAACGTTAAACCGCATTATTGAAGCGCAAATCAAAACAAGAGATCTTGATTTATTAAATCCATTCACGGGTATTACCACAAATCAAAAGTGGTATCTTGCAGACAAATCACTCGTTCTGTTTTTTGACTTGTATGAGTTACAAGCTTATGTGTATGGGTTTACCTATTTTCCGATTTCTGTTTATGACCTGCAGTCAGTCATTCAAGACGATGGGCCACTCGGTGAAATGATCTATTAACCTTTGTTTAAGTTCTCTCTGAAACAGGAATAGTGAGGTAGAGAAGAACAAAGGAGGCAACATCAAATGAATTTTTATATAAACGGTGAATGGATCGGGGAAGAGCTTGAAAAAACAGATGTTTATAATCCTGCGACAGGCGAGTTAGTAGATCAGGTGCCAAAGGGCGGAGAGCGCGAGGCAAAGGCGGCCGTTGATGCGGCGCACGGAGCGTTTCCTGAATGGGCGGCCAAAACAGCCTACGAACGAAGTGAGCTGTTAGAAAAATGGCATGCTTTAATTGAAGAGCATCAGGATGAGCTTGCTCGTACAATGACTGAGGAGCAAGGAAAGCCTTTAAAAGAAGCGACAGGAGAGATTGCGTACTCAAATTCCTTTATTAAATGGTATGCCGAGGAAGGCAAACGTGTATACGGAGAATCGATTCCTGCATCAGCTACAGACAAGCGCTTATTTGTTATCAAGCAACCAGTCGGAGTGGTCGCAGCGATTACGCCATGGAACTTCCCAGCGGCAATGATTACTCGTAAACTAGCACCGGCTCTTGCTGTGGGTTGTACAACAGTGCTTAAGCCATCAAGCCAAACGCCACTGACGGCTCTAAAGCTTGTT
Source organism: Alkalihalobacillus sp. NPDC127517 (assembly GCF_050276055.1). Classification (NCBI taxonomy): domain Bacteria; kingdom Bacillati; phylum Bacillota; class Bacilli; order Caryophanales; family Bacillaceae; genus Alkalihalobacillus; species Alkalihalobacillus sp. NPDC127517. The sequence continues at coordinate 16,252 of NZ_JBNNQX010000029.1, forward strand.
GAGTTGGCTGAAAAGGCTGGTATTCCGAAAGGTGTTATTAATGTCGTAACAGGTAGCTCCAGTGAAATTTCTGAAGCGTGGCAGTCAGATAGTCGCGTTCGCAAGCTGACTTTCACTGGTTCAACCGAAATTGGGAAGCAGCTGATGAGTGGTGCATCTGAAACAATGAAGAAGCTGTCGCTTGAACTGGGTGGACATGCACCGTTAATTGTGACGAGTGATGCCGATCTAGATCTTGCTGCTGAGCAGGCTGTTGCTTCTAAATTTAGAAATGGTGGTCAAACATGTGTCTGTGCGAATCGAATCTTTGTAGCTGAAGAGATTGAAGAAGCTTTTACAGAGAAATTTGCAGAAGCTGTTTCTAAGCTTGTTGTAGGTGAAGGGTTAAATGAAGAGACAGATATTGGTCCTTTAATCGATGAAGACGCTGTTGAGAAGGTCATGGAGCATATTAGAGATGCAACAGAAAAAGGAGCAAAAGTTGTTGTTGGTGGAAATCGCAAAGATGGACAATTCATTGAGCCAACAGTGATTTCTGGTGTAACAGACAATATGGTTTGTATGAAGGAAGAAACGTTTGGACCACTTGCTCCGATCTCTACATTTAAAACAGAGGACGAAGCGATCGAACGTGCCAATGCTACTCCATACGGTCTTGCAGCTTATTTATTTACTCAGAATCTAACAAAAGCAATTAAACTAGCTGAGAAGCTCGACTACGGAATTGTAGGCGTAAATGATGGAGGTCCATCTGCAGCTCAAGCACCATTTGGAGGCTGGAAAGAAAGTGGTCTTGGACGCGAAGGTGGCCATCAAGGAATTGAAGAATACCTTGAAACGAAGTATGTATCTGTAAAATTATCGTAAGGAAAGCTGGGACATAACTAAAGATCAACACGAATGGCGAATGATTCTACAATCGAATCATTCGCCATTCGTGTTTATAGTAAAACGAGTGGAGGGATTCTCCTGTAGCGGCTGGTGTGCTATATTCCTTTCTATAATTATTTTTTTGTTTTATAGCGGTTTCATCTATGAGAGTTGAAACTTCTTTTTTAAAGCGGTATCGTATACGTATGTACATACAGGGGGTATGAAGATGACAGACAATCGCGTAACAGAAACAGTTAAGTTAATAAAAGAGCTTGTGCAGATTCCAAGCCCAACCGGAAATACATATGAAGTGATCCAATTTGTAAAATCGTATTTGGACGATCTAGGAATTGAAAACAGGCTCAATCGTAAAGGTGGACTTTTAGCTACGATTCCTGGAGAGGATATAAGCCAGCATCGGATGCTAACAGCGCATGTTGACACATTAGGGGCCATTGTAAAAGAGATCAAGCCTAGCGGACGCTTGCGCATGGATTTGATTGGCGGCTTTCGCTATAACGCGATAGAAGGAGAGTACTGTCAAATTGAGACATCATCAGGGGCTACGTTTACTGGAACGATTCTTATGCATCAGACTTCTGTTCACGTATATAAGGAGGCTGGTACAGCTGAGCGCAACCAGAAGAATATGGAAATCCGTTTAGATGAGCGTGTTCACTCTGCGGATGACGTGCGACAATTGGGCATTGAAGTGGGTGACTTTATTTCATTTGACCCGCGCGTAGAGGAAACAGAAAGTGGCTATGTAAAATCAAGACATCTTGATGACAAAGCAAGCGTTGCTCTGTTGCTTCAGTTAATCAAACGAGTAAAAGAAGAGGGGATTACTCTTCCATACACGACTCATTTCTTAATTTCAAACAATGAGGAGATCGGATACGGAGGAAACGCGAGTATATCACCAGAAACAGTTGAATATCTTGCGGTAGACATGGGAGCGATGGGCGACGGCCAATCAACAGATGAATACTCTGCTTCGATCTGTGTTAAGGATGCAAGTGGGCCTTACCATTACTTGCTTCGTAAGCATCTCGTTAGCTTGGCTGAAACGCACGAAGTAGATTATAAGCTGGATATCTATCCATACTACGGTTCAGATGCATCAGCGGCTATTCGTTCTGGTCATGATATCGTTCATGGACTTGTGGGACCGGGTATTGATTCCTCACATGCGTATGAGCGTACGCATCGTGATTCATTGGACCACACCGGTACATTGCTTTATCATTATGTTCAATCTAAATTAGTGATTTAAAAAAAGACGATGAGACTTAACATTAACGTGGCTAGCAAAACACGAACATAGCATAATATCCGCTACAGGAGAATCCCTCGCTTTCCACGGGAACGGCCTCAGCCCCTTCCGCGGAAAAGGCGCCGCTGCAGTGTCTTCACCGCGTTCTGTTCCGTAGGAGCATTCCTGTGGGTTTTCTTTTGACCTATTTACACAAAAAAAGTCCTCCGTTAAGATGCAAGTA
>NZ_JBNNQX010000030.1:0-16958 GCF_050276055.1 Alkalihalobacillus sp. NPDC127517
GCGTACGCAAGATATTGAACCGCCGTATACGGAACCGTACGTACGGTGGTGTGAGAGGTCGGATAATCAATTAATGATTATCCTCCTACTCGATTGAACGTTAGGTCTTCGTTTAGAACTGACTAAACACATCAACAAGTGACGCAATAATAAAGAGGGTGGCAAAGAAACCAAAGGATGCGACAAACCCAATACCAGAGTCGATGGCATCATTCCGTTTGCTTTGAACGTCTTCTTCAAACTTATTCATCATAATCCTCCTCTCTTTTCACATTTAAGTATAAGCGAAAGCGCTCTATTTTACTATGCTTGTTTCATCAAATGGTCTTTTTATAACTGGATTGGTTGCGCTGTTAAGAGTTGTCACCTATAATGCCCGAATGCATAGGATATCTTATAAAGAGACCGGTCTTCAAATACGTAAGGAAATAAACCACCCGGGATTTATTTCCTAGCGTTTATTATAAATGGAGGTGCCTATTTGGTTACCTCCTCTTTATCTTTTGTACGACTTTTAGTACACTACATCTATCGAAGCTTTGGAGGGAACGGGATAGTAGATGGAGTACATAAAGCAACTTAAACATATTCGAAATGGACAGATCAGTCCTGTTTATTTTATACACGGGACACAGGCTTTTATCATTGAGGAAATGGTTCAAGAGATTATTTCGAATGCGTTAAGTAAAGAAGATCAGGAAATGAATGTGCAACGATTCCGATTAGCGGACACGCCATTACAATTTATTATAGAAGAAGCGGAGACCTTGCCGTTTTTTGCTTCGAAAAAGGTAGTTATCGTATACGATTTCTATTTGGCAACCAGTCAGAAAAACGATTCGGCTATCGAACATCAGGTTGAAACACTAGAGCCTTATTTAAAACAACCTCTTACAGAAACCATCTTACTTCTTATTGCTCCTTATGAAAAATTAGATGAACGTAAAAAAGTAACAAAGCAACTCAAATCCAACGCGACGGTTGTTCAAGCATCTGAGTTATCGGATCATGAAACGATAAAGTGGATTCAGGAGCAAGCGGATGAACTGGGCATCGATGTGCCGGACCCTGTAAAAAGACGACTCATTGATTTAGCAGGAACAAATTTATTACAGCTTCGGTCAGAATTAGTGAAGTGTCAGCTTTATTCAGGAGTTGGTGGAGAAGTTACGATGGAGGCTGTGGATCAACTAGTGGCTAAAACACTTGAGCAGTCGATCTTTGATCTAATTGAATGGTCAATGAAAGGTGATATTACATCTGCAATTGGGTCATATAAAGAGATGGTTCGACGAAAAGAAGAGCCATTAATGATTCTTGCCATGCTCGTTAGACAGCTTCGCATTTACCTACATGTTAAGGAATTAAAGCAGCGGTCTTATTCGGAAAAACAAATGGCAGGCATGTTGAAATTACATCCATACGTTGTTAAGTTAGCGGCTAGGATGGTAGCAGGATTTGAAGAGAAAAAATTAAAGTCTAGTATCATTGCTGCGGCGGATACAGATTACGCAATTAAAACGGGGAAACAGAATAAGGAACTTGCTGTTGAACTATTTATTATTAAGCTAGGCTCGCTTTCAATTAAGTCATATGCATAAAAAAAACGACTCATACGAGTCGTTTTTTTTATTATGCTGAAAGTCCGTTAAGCTGTTTAGCTAGACGAGACTTAGTACGTGCAGCGTTGTTTTTATGGATAAGGCCTTTACTTGAAGCTTTATCAATCTTTTTAGTCGCTTCAGCGAAAGCTACTTGAGCTCCTTCTGTTTCACCAGCTTCAACTTTCTTTTCGAAGTTTTTGATGGCAGTACGTAGAGCTGACTTATATGCAACGTTTTGAGCACGGCGCTTGTCATTTGTTTTCACACGTTTGATTGCGGATTTAATATTTGCCATTTGTTTCACCTCCTGAGCAAACAGCCCATTCTCAATTTGTAACTAGTTTGTTCAAAGAAGATTGTCCTTTTACATACCGTTAATAGCAATTGAAATGCTGTTTAGAATCACATGTATAACAACAAGCATTTTATCAAAATCGCTTACTAAAAGCAATAGCTCGATTTGGATTAGTTATGCATGAAAAAATAAACTGAGAGGAACGATAAGAAAATCACTGGGATCAGGAGGGTAATAATGAACAAACACTTGGAAATGGAATCATTTGAAATCCGTACAGATTTAGCGATTGAAGCGAATGAATTATACAAGGAAAAACAACAAACGTCGAAGCCTTCCTCGGGAGTAGAGGTCACTTCAGATGAAGTTGAGGGCATTATTGTGACACGGGTTAAAATAGATGCGGAAGCCGCCCCTAAACTAGGAAAAAAAGCGGGTCATTATTTAACCTTTGAGTCTCAAGGGATTCGGGCGAAGGATACAGATCTACAAGCGACACTTGAGAAAGTATTTGCCTCGTCATTTAATGCATTCTTAAGGGAAACAGGTGTTGGAGATACGGATTCTTGTTTAGTGATTGGCCTTGGTAACTGGAATGTGACGCCAGATGCACTTGGGCCAATTGCTGTAGAAGAAATTTTGGTTACGCGTCATCTGTTTGAACTGGCACCTGAAGAGGTACAAGATGGATTTCGCTCAGTGAGTGCATTAACACCTGGTGTCATGGGGTTAACGGGCATTGAAACGAGTGATATTTTATTTGGAGTCATTGATAAAGTGAAACCAGACTTTTTAATCGTCATCGATGCACTCGCTTCAAGATCGGTTGAACGAGTGAATACAACCATTCAAATTACAGATACCGGGATTCATCCGGGGAGTGGGGTAGGAAATAAAAGAAAAGAAATTAGTAAGGATACGTTAGGAATACCAGTCATTGCAATAGGGATTCCAACTGTAGTGGATGCGGTAACGATTACAAGTGATACGATTGATTATGTGCTAAAACACTTTGGTCGAGAAATGAGAACGGGCAAAGCTCCCTCAAGGTCATTAGTGCCTGCAGGAATGAGCTTCGGTGAAAAAAGAAAGCTGACAGAGGAAGACTTACCTGATGAGAAAAAGCGTGAGACAGTCCTCGGTATTGTCGGCAATTTGCCAGAGCATGAAAAACGTCAGCTAATCTCAGAGGTTCTCTCACCGCTTGGTCATAATTTAATGGTCACTCCAAAAGAGATTGATGTGTTTATTGAAGATATGGCTCATGTTATAGCGGGCGGCTTAAATGCAGCTCTCCATCATCAAGTAGATCAAGAAAACATCGGGGCGTATACGCGCTAATTCTGAAACTGTTCTTTGTCATCCGACAAGGAGCAGTTTTTTTGGTCTAGATGCTCCTCTACCTGCATAGGATGGCAGTAGTTGGTATTGGATGTAGGAGTGATCAAATGAAACGAGCGGGATATCGAGGCATTACGATCAAAGTGAATCGGACAAGCATAAAGCAACTAATTATTGCATGTGTACTTGGTGTCATTAGTTTGTTTATCCTAATTAGTCTTTTAACGTCAATTGGACAAGCGCGTGGCGTCACTTCAGATAACATACATGAATGGTCAGTAGGACTTGTGGGAGAACAGCTGCTACAAGTGATGGGGATGGAGAATAGTCACTTTGCGGACATGCTGCCTGAAGGAGAGAAGCATATGCAACTCGCTCCTTTAGCCTTTCACGTAATGACCAGTTTAAATCCTGAGGATCCACGAAGTTTTTTAGGGAGAGAACTTCCGGGATTCACTGTCTTTGATTCGCAGATCTATATAGCTGGTGAGGGGACGGATTATACAACGTTGTCTCATGAATCAAGTCCTCCCATTGATGTGCAGCTTGCCGAACGAGATGCGAAAGAAGAAAGTTTGGAGAAAGTCATTCAGCTTGAGAAAGAAGCAGAGGAAGCAAAGCGAAAGCAAACGGAATCGGAGCAAACAACAGGGGATAAGAATGTAGTCTACCTTATTAACACACATGACACAGAGTCGTTTTTACCGGAATTAACTTCAAAAGAGGCGTTTAATAAAAAAGTAAATATCACTCAGACGAATGAAAAGCTTAAACAGGAGCTTGAAAAACATGGAATTGGTACGGTGAAGGAAAAACGAAGTGTTCAAGAAAGTTTGCATCAAAAAGGTTGGAACTATAATCGTTCGTATGAGGCTGCACGAATCTTTTTAGAAGAAGCGGTAGCAGGCCCAGAGGAATTTGAGTTATTTTTTGATTTGCATCGTGATTCTGTAGGGAGAGACAAAACAACCGCAATGATTAATGGTGTAGAGTACGCAAGAGTTGTGTTAGTAGTTGGGGGTAATAATCCAGATGCTGAATTAAATACAAGGATGGCTGAAGAGCTAAATTCATTACTTGAGAAAAAGTATCCAGGATTATCTCGTGGTGTCCTGTACAAAGAAGGAGCAAGAACAAACGGAGTATTTAATCAGGATTTATCTCCTAACATGATGTTAGTTGAGGTTGGTGGAGTTGAAAATACGCTCGAGGAAACATATCATTCAGCAGAAGCGTTAGCGGATGTCATATCTGAGTATTATTGGAATCAACAAAAGGAGGAGTAGCCATGATGAAGAAACTGTTTATTTACGGAGGGATCATATGTATTGCGATGCTACTAGGTGCAATGGGAGGCATTCAATATGTAAATGAACAGCTAGGGCTATCTTCTCCAAAACCACTTGAGGTTCAAGAGGTGAAGCCGTCGGATCAGGTGGTTAACCAAAAAGTGGTCGCATCTGTTGATCTAGTCCAAAAATCAGAAGCGACAAACACTGAGACTCCTCAGAACTTTTTCTCGGAATCAGCCATGGCTGGAGCGAACAGTCTTGAGAACTTAACGAGAAAAGGATTATCGAGTTTAGTGGGGGCGATTGAAGGATTAAATGGACGATCGCTTGAAAGTGAGCCTGAGTGATAAGCAGTCCGTTGAAAAACATTTTACACTCTGTATTGAACGTCTACCTACAGCTTGCTATAATAGAGGATAGTGTATTTGTACGTAAGCTGTAGGAGTGATTGTAGAATGAATAATGAAGAACGTATTGAAAGGCGAGAGAGGATTCGTAACTTCTCGATTATCGCCCATATTGACCATGGAAAGTCTACGCTTGCTGACCGGATTTTAGAATTAACTGGAGCGCTAACACATCGTGAAATGAAGGAACAGACGCTTGATGCGATGGATTTAGAGCGTGAGCGAGGCATTACCATTAAGCTGAACGCGGTTCAATTAACATATAAAGCGAAGGATGGCGTAGAGTACATCTTTCACTTGATTGATACACCGGGACATGTCGATTTTACGTACGAAGTTTCTCGTAGTCTGGCTGCCTGTGAGGGGGCTCTACTAATTGTAGATGCTGCGCAAGGGATTGAAGCACAAACGCTTGCCAATGTGTATCTTGCCCTTGATAACGACCTTGAGATTCTGCCTGTTATTAATAAGATTGATTTACCGAGTGCAGAGCCAGACCGTGTGAAGCAGGAAGTTGAAGACGTGATTGGCCTTGATACGTCTGAGGCTGTACATGCATCGGCGAAAAATGGAATAGGAATTGAAGAAATTCTTGAGCAGGTTGTTGAAAAAGTACCTGCGCCTACAGGAGATCCGGGTGCCCCATTCAAAGCGTTAATCTTTGATTCGTTATATGATGCGTACCGTGGGGTTATTGCTTACATTCGTGTGGTAGAAGGTACAATCAAACCAGGTGACCGCATTCGTATGATGGCGACTGGAAAAGATTTTGAAGTAAGTGAAATTGGTGTATTTACTCCTAAAGCAACAAAGAAGGATGAGCTAACGGTTGGTGACGTAGGATTCCTTACAGCCGCCATTAAAAATGTTGGTGATACGCGTGTAGGGGATACCATTACAAGTGCTGATAATCCGACAGATGAACCACTTCCTGGCTACCGCAAAATGAATCCTATGGTATATTGCGGATTATATCCGGTTGATACTGGCGAATACAATGATTTACGCGAAGCATTGGAACGCCTTGAATTAAATGATGCCTCTCTTCAATATGAGCCTGAGACTTCTCAAGCGTTAGGATTTGGATTCCGTTGTGGATTCTTAGGTCTACTGCATATGGAGATTATTCAAGAGCGTATCGAACGTGAATTTGGGATTACTCTAATTACAACAGCTCCAAGTGTTATCTACACGGTATCACTGACAAATGGGGAGTCTGTACGAATTGATAACCCTTCAAACATGCCGGATGCTCAAAAAATCGAACAGGTAGAAGAGCCATACGTTCGTGCAAGTGTGATGGTTCCAAATGATTACGTTGGATCAGTGATGGAGCTCTGCCAAAAGAAACGTGGCATTTTTATTGATATGCAGTATTTAGATGCAAACCGCGTTCAAATCGTATACGAGATTCCATTGTCTGAGATTGTGTATGATTTCTTTGATCAATTAAAATCAAACACTAAAGGATATGCATCGTTTGATTACGAGCTTATTGGCTATAAGGCTTCAAAACTTGTGAAAATGGATATTCTTCTTAATGGAGAAACAGTTGATGCATTATCGATCATTGTTCACCGCGATTCTGCGTATGAACGTGGAAAGATCATTGTAGAGAAGCTGAAGGAACTGATTCCGAGGCAACAATTTGAAGTCCCTATTCAAGCAAGTATTGGCCAAAAAATCATTGCTCGCTCAACGATCAAAGCGATGCGTAAAAACGTACTCGCAAAATGTTATGGCGGAGATATTTCACGTAAGCGTAAGCTACTAGAGAAACAAAAAGAAGGTAAGAAACGAATGAAATCTGTTGGTAACGTTGAAGTGCCTCAAGAGGCATTTATGGCTGTCCTGCGGATGGATGAATAAATGGATGGAGGCTGGCTTTTGCCGGCTTTTTACCATGTTTAAAGGGGTGTTACGAAGTTATGAGTCAAGAAGCCATCTATGTCCACATTCCTTTTTGCGAACATATTTGTCATTACTGTGATTTTAATAAAGTCTTTTTGAAAAATCAGCCTGTTCAAACGTACCTAGAGGCTCTTTTAGATGAAATGAAAAAGGCTCAGCGGGAACACCAAGTAGACACTATACGAACGATCTACATTGGTGGAGGTACACCAACCGCACTGACTGCCGAACAACTTTCTTTTCTCGTGAAAGGGATGAAAGACATCTTTCCTCTTGAACATGTAGAAGAGTGGACGGTGGAAGTGAATCCTGATAGTGCAGAAAAGGAAAAGCTGCAAGCTCTGTTTAAAGAGGGTGTGAACCGATTAAGCATAGGTGTTCAAACATTTGATCCGCATTTACTTGAAGCGATTGGACGGACGCATCGAGCTGACAGTGTATACGAAGCTGTACAGACAGCTCGGGAGGTTGGATTCGAAAACCTATCGATTGACTTGATGTTTGGACTTCCACATCAAACGCCTGAATCATTTAGAGAAACCTTACAGCAAGCAACAACGCTTGATGTTGAGCACATCTCTGCATATTCTTTAAAAATAGAAGAAAAAACGGTGTTCTTTAATCGTCAGCGAAAAGGCTCGCTTCATCTGCCACCGGAGGAGCATGAGGTCGAAATGTATCACGACCTTCGTGCGATAACACGTGCGGCCGGATATACCCATTATGAAATTAGTAACTTCTCAAAACCAGCACATGAGAGTAAACATAATCTCGTTTATTGGGACAATTCTTCTTATTTTGGTTTTGGAGCAGGTGCGTCTGGTTATATAGAAGGTGTGAGATATCAAAACATTGGTCCTGTGAACCAATACATTGATGCAGTAGAAGCAGACAAACTCCCTCGGTTAAATACTCACCATGTAACAAAGGTAGAGCAGCTTGAGGAAGCCATGTTTTTAGGCTTACGTAAACGAGATGGCGTTCATCCTGAGACATTTTATGCTCAATATGGCTTGCGATTTGAAGAAGTATACGAGAAGCAAATTGCAGAGAATCTCCAAAGAGGTCTTCTGGAATACAAAGAAGGTGCGCTCCGATTATCGGATGAAGGACTCCTTTTGGGGAACGAAGTATTCGAGTCGTTTTTAGCTGTGTTGGATGAGGAAAATTTAGTTTAGAGCTCAAGTTTTTTTCTCGAAGCATTCATATTGACAAACTCTGACCTATTTGATAACTTATCAATAGAATTAGCACTCGTAATTAGAGAGTGCTAACAGGGGTGATTCGGGATGCTGACAGAAAGACAATTGTCCATTTTGAGTGCGATAGTTGATGAATATATTCGTTCTGCGGAGCCAGTTGGTTCACGTAGCATCTCAAAGCGTCATGATATTTCGTTTAGTCCTGCTACGATCAGGAATGATATGTCTGATTTAGAAGAGCTTGGTTTTCTTGAAAAGCCACATAGCTCAGCCGGGCGAATTCCTTCACAGAAGGGGTATCGTTTTTATGTAGATCACTTGTTAATGCCTCACCGGCTAACAGTGAAAGAAAAAGAAAGTATTCATACAGTCTTCTCATCTCAAGCTCAAGAGCTTGAAGAGATGTTTAGGCAGTCTGCGCGTATTCTTTCAGAAATGACTAGTTATATTTCAATTGTACTTGGGCCAGAAATGGAAGATGCAAGGTTGCGAAATGTACAAATTGTTCCATTGTCTTCTGAAAAAGCGATTTTGATTCTCGTTAGTACGACAGGTCATGTTGAGAATCAAATGCTTCATCTATCTGAAAGAATTGATCCATCAGATTTGGAGCGTTTAGTAAACATCATGAACCAACGATTAATGGGTATCCCGCTTTACAAGCTACAGTCTGCCATTCAAACTGAAATGGCTCAAGTGATGCGCGAGCACGTAAAAGCTTACGATTCATTACTTGAGAGCTTGCAGCTTTCCCTTTCTATGGAGCGCCCACATAAAGTGTTTTATAGTGGGAAAACAAACATTTTAAATCAGCCTGAGTTTAGGGATGTAGATAAAGTGCGCTTGCTTTTTAATTTCTTAGAGGAAGATCAAAGCATGCATCAGCTCCTACGAACGCAGAATACTGGACTACAAGTGAAGATTGGTCACGAAAATCAGCTTGAAGCATTTGATGACTGCAGTATGATTACGGCTGATTACTCAATTGGTAACCAACATGTAGGAACGATTGGGATTATCGGTCCGACTCGAATGGAATATCATCGGGCCATCAAAGTCGTGGACTACCTTTCAAAAGATTTAACAAGGTTATTGACAAAGCTGTATCAATAACACACGAATTGGTAATAGTGACTAGAGCGTACTTTTATTCGTTCTAGTCATCAATACATAGTTAATGGGTTATGGAGGTGAATGTTACGTGAGTAAAGAAAACAAACAACAACATGAGCAAGAACAAGAAGAAGCTGAACAAAAAGAGCAAGATCAGGAGCAAGAAATGGCTGATGTAATGGAAGGGCATGTGATTGAAGAGCAGGAAGAGGCAGACGAAGAATCTGCAGAAGCAGCTTATCAAGCACAAATTGCTGACCTAAACAACCGTTTATTGCGTGTTCAAGCTGATTATGATAACTTCCGTAGACGTTCTCGTGAGGAGAAGGAAGCGGCTGCTAAATATAGAGCGCAGGGCTTTATCGAGGAATTGCTTCCTGCTTTAGATAACTTCGAGCGTGCTCTTTCGGTTAAACCAGAGGGTGAGGAAGCAAAATCACTAGCTCAAGGGTTGAACATGGTTTACGGCCAGCTTCAAGAAGCGCTGAAAAAAGAAGGCGTAACAGCCATCGAAACAGTAGGCCAAGTATTTGATCCTCATCTACATCAAGCAGTGATGCAAGTAGAAGAGGAAGGCTTTGATTCAAATCAGGTAGTTGAAGAGCTCCAAAAAGGCTATAAGTTAAAGGATCGTGTATTACGTCCTTCAATGGTAAAAGTAAACGCCTAACACTAAAAAAATGAACAAATCAGGAGGAAGATCCGATATGAGTAAGATTATTGGAATTGACTTAGGAACAACGAATTCATGTGTTGCAGTAATGGAAGGTGGGGAAGCAACAGTTATCCCTAACCCGGAAGGTAACCGTACAACGCCATCTGTTATCGCTTTTAAAGATGGTGAGCGTCTAGTAGGAGAAGTTGCCAAGCGTCAAGCGGTAACGAACCCTAACACAGTGATCTCTATCAAGCGTCACATGGGAACAGACTATAAAGAAACAATTGAAGGAACTGAGTTCACACCTCAAGAGCTTTCAGCGATTATCCTTCAAAAGCTTAAATCAGATGCTGAAGCGTACTTAGGTGAGACAGTAACAAACGCTGTAATCACAGTGCCTGCATACTTCAATGACTCTCAACGTCAAGCTACGAAGGATGCTGGTAAAATTGCTGGTCTTCAAGTAGATCGTATCGTCAACGAGCCGACAGCTGCTGCACTTGCTTATGGGCTTGAAAAAGAAGAAGATCAAACGATCCTTGTTTATGACTTAGGTGGTGGTACGTTTGACGTATCTATTCTTGAACTAGGTGATGGATTCTTCGAAGTTAAAGCTACATCTGGTGACAACAAGCTTGGTGGAGATGACTTTGATGAAGTGATTATTAACTACCTTGTAGAACAATTCAAAAAAGACAACGGCATTGACCTGTCACAAGATAAGATGGCGATGCAACGTCTGAAAGATGCTGCTGAAAAAGCGAAAAAGGATCTTTCTGGTGTTACACAAACTCAAATTTCACTTCCGTTTATCACAGCTGATTCCACAGGTCCTAAGCACCTTGAAATCTCACTAAGCCGTGCTAAATTCGAAGAGATCTCTGCTGATCTTGTAGAACGTACACTTGCACCAACACGCCGTGCGATGCAAGATGCAGGACTTTCTGCAAGTGAAATTGATAAAATTGTTCTAGTTGGTGGATCGACTCGTATTCCAGCTGTACAAGAAGCAATCAAACAGCTTACTGGTAAAGACCCTCATAAAGGTGTAAACCCGGATGAAGTAGTAGCTCTTGGAGCAGCGATCCAAGCTGGTGTCCTAACAGGAGACGTTAAAGATGTTGTTCTTCTTGACGTAACACCACTATCTCTTGGTATTGAAACGATGGGCGGAGTGTTCACAAAGTTAATTGACCGTAACACAACGATCCCTACATCAAAATCTCAAGTATTCTCAACAGCAGCTGACAATCAGCCATCTGTTGACATCCATGTCCTGCAAGGTGAGCGTGAAATGGCTGCTCATAACAAAACATTAGGTCGCTTCCAATTAGCGGACATTCCACCAGCACCACGTGGTGTTCCACAAATTGAAGTTGCTTTTGACATTGATGCCAATGGTATCGTAAATGTAAAAGCAAAAGATCTAGGAACAAACAAAGAGCAATCTATTACAATCACATCTTCTTCAGGTTTATCAGATGAAGAAGTAGAACAAATGGTTAAAGACGCTGAAGCAAATGCTGAAGAAGACAAAAAACGTCGTGAAGAAGTAGAACTTCGTAACGAAGCAGATCAGCTTGTATTCTCTACAGACAAAACGCTTAAAGACCTAGGCGATAATGTTGAACAAGAAGAGAAGGAAAAAGCAGAAGCTGCAAAAGATAAGCTAAAAGCGGCAATCGAAGCAGATAATCTTGAAGAGATCCGCACAGCGAAAGACGAGCTTCAAGAAATTGTTATGGCTCTAACAACAAAAATGTATGAGCAAGCGGCTCAAGCAGCACAAGCTGGACAAGAAGGCGGAGCTGAAAATGCCCAAGACGATTCAGTTGTTGATGCTGAGTACGAAGAAGTTCAAGACGAAGATCAAGACAAAAAAGATAAGTAAGTAATGTGGAAAAGTCAAAGTCAGCATGTATGGCTTTGGCTTTTTCTTTGACTAGAGCGCATCTTGCGCCTTATTGCATAGAAATGGTATGATGAACGTTATGAGTAATTAGCGTATTTTTAATTGGTTGGGAGTGGATGACGTGAGTAAACGAGATTACTATGAAGTACTTGGAGTAGATAAAAATGCTTCTGTTGATGAGGTTAAAAAAGCTTATAGAAAGCTAGCACGTACCTATCATCCAGACGTGAATAAAGCTGACGATGCTGAAGCGAAATTCAAAGAAGTAAAAGAAGCCTATGATGTATTAAGTGATCCACAACAGAAATCTCAATATGATCAATTTGGACATACAGATCCGAACCAAGGTTTTGGTGGTGGAGCTGGTGGAGACTTCGGTGGATTTAACGATATCTTTGATATGTTCTTTGGTGGCGGCGGTGGTAGACGTAATCCAAACGGTCCTCGTCAAGGTGCAGACCTTCAATACACAATGACATTAGAATTCAAAGAAGCTGTCTTTGGAAAAGATACAGAAATTGAAATTCCGCGAGAAGAAAACTGTAATACATGTTCTGGTTCAGGGGCGAAGCCTGGAACGAAGCCGGAAACTTGTTCACATTGTGGTGGATCCGGTCAACTAAATGTAGAACAAAACACACCATTTGGGCGTGTAGTAAATCGCAGAGTGTGTAACCACTGTGAAGGTACAGGGAAAACAATTAAAGACAAGTGTTCTACTTGTGGCGGTAAAGGAAAAGTGCGCAAGCGTAAGAAGATCAATGTGAAGGTTCCAGCGGGAATTGATCATGGTCAACAGATGCGTGTATCTGGCCAAGGTGAACCTGGTGCAAACGGTGGTCCAGCTGGAGACCTGTACGTCGTATTTAACGTGAAGCCACATGAATTTTTCGAGCGTGATGGTGAAGACATCCATTGTGAAATGCCTTTAACATTTACGCAGGTAGCTTTAGGTGATGAGATTGAAGTACCAACGCTAAACGGGAAGATCAAGCTGAAGATCCCAGCAGGTACTCAAACGGGAACAAACTTTAGACTACGTGGTAAAGGCGTACCAAATGTTCATGGGCGTGGTCAAGGGGATCAACATGTAATTGTCCGCGTAGTAACTCCGAAAAACCTAAGTGAGAAAGAGAAAGATATCATGAGAGAGTTTGCGGAAACAAACGGCAGTCATACAATTGAAGAACAGGATTCTTTCTTCTCAAAGGTGAAACGAGCATTTAAAGGCGATTAATTTTGTACGAAACGAATTATGGGAGTGATTTAAGCTTGAAGTGGGCAGAGTTCAGTATTCATACAACACAAGCAGCAGTAGAACCGGTATGCCACATCCTTCACCAATCTGGTGCAAGTGGTGTTGTTATTGAGGATCCGAGTGATTTAGTGAAAGATTGGGATTTAGAGTACGGGAAGGTGTACGAACTTTCACCAGATGATTATCCTGAAGAAGGTGTAATCGTTAAAGCCTATTTCCCTGTGAATAGCTTTCTTAATGAAACAATCGAAGAGACAAAAGGTGAGATCAATGGCCTGATTGCTCATCAGATTGATCTTGGTAAAAACAACGTTACCGTATCCGAAGTGGATGAAGAGGATTGGGCTACTGCCTGGAAAAAGTATTATCATCCCATAAAAGTTTCAAACCAGATTACAATCATCCCTACTTGGGAAGAGTATACGCCAAATGAGGGCGAAATGATCATTGAACTCGATCCTGGTATGGCGTTTGGGACGGGCACTCATCCAACAACGATCCTGTCTATTCAAGCAATCGAAAAAACAATCACTGCTGGAGACCGTGTCTTAGATGTAGGCACGGGTTCTGGTGTGCTTGCGATTGCTGCTGCAAAGCTTGCAGCTGAAAAAGTAGATGCATTTGATTTAGATGATGTAGCAGTCACGAGCGCGATTGGTAATGTTGAATTAAATCAAGCGACGGAAATCATTGATGTGAAGCAAAATGACTTAGTAAAAGGTGTCGAGCCCAAGTCATATGATTTAGTCGTTGCAAACATTTTAGCTGAGATTATTACGTCCTTTACAGATGATGTATATTCAGTTCTACGTCCGGGCGGTACCTATGTGACTTCAGGTATTATTCAACGTAAAAAGCAGGATGTAAAAGATGCACTAACAGCATCTGGATTCTTGATTACAGAAATAACTGAGATGGAAGATTGGGTAGCGATGACTGCCATTAAACCAAAGGACTCTATGTAATGCAACGATACTTTGTGGCGAATGAGCAAATGTCGGACAAGTATGTAACGATTACTCATGATGATGCTGCTCACATTACAAAGGTGATGCGGATGCAGCCTGGAAATACGGTTGTGTGTATCAATCAAGAACAAAGAGCTGTTTTATGCGAGCTCGAATCTATTACATTGAGTGAAGTAACAGCTTCAATCAAAGAAGAACTTCATACAAAGACAGAGCTTCCTATTTCAGTAACGATTGCTCAGGGTCTACCTAAAGGGGATAAGCTTGATTTCATTGTGCAAAAGGGAACGGAGCTAGGTGCAGTGGGGTTTTTGCCTTTTTCTGCAGCTCGTTCGATTGTGAAATGGGACGCGAAAAAGGGCGCAAAGAAACGGGAGCGACTGGAGAAAATTGCAAAAGAGTCAGCTGAACAATCGTATCGCTTAATCGTTCCAGCCATAGACCCTGGCTCTTCGTTTAAACAGCTGGTGGATTCAATTAACACGTTCACTGCATGCATTGTGTTGGCAGAAGAAAAGGCAAAGGCTAATGAAACCTCGGCTTTTGCAGCCAAGCTAAAAGAACTGACTCCGGGTGATTCTTTACTTATAATTGTTGGGCCAGAAGGCGGAATATCAGACGAGGAACAATTGGAATTTGAGCGTGCGGGTGCTAAAGCCTGTGGGCTAGGACCTAGAATATTACGTACGGAAACAGCGTCGCTTGCAGCGCTCGCAGCGATTTCGTACCATTTTGAATTAATGAGGTGATTGTATGGCTACGGTCGCATTTCACACTTTAGGATGTAAAGTGAACCACTATGAAACAGAAGCGATTTGGCAACTATTTAAAAGTGAGAACTACGAGAAAGTTGAATTTGAACAAGCATCAGATGTATATGTAATTAACACATGTACCGTGACGAATACAGGGGACAAAAAGAGTCGTCAGGTGATTCGACGTGCCATTCGTAAAAACCCTGACGCGGTCATATGTGTAACAGGCTGCTACGCCCAAACCTCACCAGCAGAAATTATGGCGATCCCAGGTGTAGATATTGTAGTCGGTACGCAAGATCGTACGAAAATGATTGGATATATTGAACAATTTAAACAAGAACGTACACCTATTAATGGTGTTGGCAACATTATGAAATCTCGTGTATATGAAGAGCTTGATGTTCCTGCTTTCACAGATCGTACAAGGGCCTCTTTAAAAATTCAAGAAGGCTGTAACAATTTCTGTACATTCTGTATTATTCCATGGGCGCGAGGACTGATGAGATCAAGACAGCCAGAAGATGTTATCAAACAAGCAACACAGCTTGTTGAAGCTGGTTATAAAGAAATTGTCTTAACTGGTATCCATACGGGTGGGTACGGT
Organism: Alkalihalobacillus sp. NPDC127517; assembly: GCF_050276055.1. Classification (NCBI taxonomy): domain Bacteria; kingdom Bacillati; phylum Bacillota; class Bacilli; order Caryophanales; family Bacillaceae; genus Alkalihalobacillus; species Alkalihalobacillus sp. NPDC127517. The sequence goes on from NZ_JBNNQX010000030.1 coordinate 15,324, forward strand.
GAGGATCTAAAAGAGTATAGCTTAGCACGTTTATTAAAAGATTTGGAGAACGTGCAAGGTCTTAAACGAATTCGGATTTCATCCATTGAAGCGAGTCAGCTTACGGATGAAGTAATCGCTGTGATTAATGACTCCGAGAAAGTTGTACGTCATCTGCATATCCCGCTACAATCTGGCTCAGACACAGTTCTAAAGAGAATGAGACGTAAGTACACAATGAGTTTCTTTGCAGAGCGCCTAGATCGTCTAAAAGAAGCGTTACCCGGTCTTGCTGTTACGTCCGATGTGATTGTTGGATTTCCGGGTGAAACAGAGGAAGAATTCCAGGAAACATATGACTTTATCGCAAAGCATAAGTTTAGCGAGCTTCATGTGTTCCCATACTCTAAACGCACAGGAACTCCTGCTGCAAGAATGGACGAGCAAGTGGACGAGTCGATTAAAAATGAGCGTGTTCACAAACTAATCCAATTGTCGGATCAGCTTGCAAAGGAATATGCATCTACATTCCATAATGAAGTGCTAGAAATGATTCCTGAAGAAGTAGATCAGGATCATCCGGACTTCTTAGTGGGTTACACAGATAATTATCTTCGTGTACGCGTTAAGTTAAGTGAAGACTTTATTGGACAAATCGTAAAAGTTAAGCTTACCAAGCCTGGTTACCCTGTTAACAATGCTGATTTTGTTCGTGTATTGCAAGATGAAGAAGTCCATCAAACTGTAGTGAACTATTAAAACGTGGAGGTCACATTATGACGAAACAAAGCTTAGCTTCACAAATTGATCATACTGCTCTGAAGCCGGATACATCAGAAGAACAAATCCGTACTCTTTGTGAGGAAGCGAGTATCTACCAATTTGCTTCTGTTTGTGTGAACCCAACTTGGGTCCCGCTTGCCTCTGAGCTTTTAGAAGGGTCTGATGAGGTAAAGGTATGCACAGTCATTGGCTTCCCTCTTGGGGCGACTCAAACCGCCACAAAAGCATTTGAGACCACTCAAGCTATTAAAGATGGTGCGGCAGAAGTAGACATGGTTATTAATATTGCGGCGCTTAAAGCGATGGATCATACGCTTGTCGAGGAAGACATTCGTGCAGTTGTTGAGGCGGCGAAAGGTCAAGCATTAGTAAAAGTAATTATTGAGACCTGTTTGTTAACAGATGCTGAGAAAAAAGCAGCATGTGAGCTTGCGGTAAAAGCAGGTGCAGATTTTGTTAAAACCTCAACTGGGTTCTCGACGGGTGGTGCAACTGTAGCAGATATTAAATTAATGCGTGCAACGGTTGGACCAGAAGTAGGAGTAAAAGCCTCTGGCGGGGTAAGAAGCTTAGAGGACGCCGAGCAAATGATTGAGTCAGGTGCAACCCGAATTGGGGCAAGCTCTGGTGTGGCAATCATGAAAGGATTACAGGGCGAATCTGGATATTAAAAAAAGAGGCTGGGACATAACTCAAAATCAATTTGAAAAGGCGAATGATTCAGTTGCAGAATCATTCGCCTTTCGTGATTTTATTTGAACAAGCGGAGGGAGAACCTGAGACTCCCTCCGAAAAAGTTAATGTATCAATGGTTTTAAGGTTTTTAAAGAGATAAAAATATTTTTTATGAATCAATCAATATCATCATCATTC
>NZ_JBNNQX010000031.1:0-14589 GCF_050276055.1 Alkalihalobacillus sp. NPDC127517
ATGGACACCCTTGCCGTCAGCTAACAGTTCCTACTGCCAAGCCTGTAGTGGACTTTCACCACCAAGTTATCACCCATGCTGGGCGCACACACAAAAAAAGCCAGAGCATCCGCTCTGGCTTCTTCTCAATCTCTATTCTGCTTTTTTAATCGCTAATACGTTCTCGGTACCTGCTTTGACTTCTCCAGACTTGAGGAGCTGGATGAATTCATCTTCGGCTAGGTTGGTGAACACGATTGGTGTGATGATGGATGCGGCTTTTTCAGAGATGATGTCTGTATCAAAGCGCAGTAGTTCTTGGCCTTGAGTGACTTTATCTCCTTGTTCGACTAGTGCTTCGAAGCCTTCTCCTTTTAGGTGGACGGTATCAATTCCAACGTGGATCAGGATTTCTTTGCCTGATTCGTCTACGAGTCCAAGGGCGTGCTTGGTTGGGAAGAAGTTCACGACGGTTCCTGTAATTGGTGAGCGTACGATTCCTTCTGTTGGTTTGATGGCGAATCCGTCTCCCATCATTTTCCCGGCAAATACGTTGTCCGGTACATCTGTGATTGGTAGGATTTCTCCGGTGATCGGAAGGGTGAATGTGAATTCGCCTTCGGTTGTTGGTCCTGCTTCGACAACGGTTTCGACTTCTTCAATTGGCGTTGGTGTCTTGCCTGAGATAATGTCGTTGATTTGTCCTTTTAGCTGATCGGATTTTGGTCCGAAGATGGCTTGGATGTTTTGGCCTACTTGCATCACACCAGATGCTCCAAGTTTTTTCAGGCGATCTTTTTGAACTGAATCAACATCTTTTACAGATACGCGTAGTCGCGTGATACATGCGTCAAGGTTGGCAATGTTTTCTTTGTTTCCTAGTGCTTTTAGTACTTCGTATGGTAGATCGCCTACTGGTGCTGAAGCTGTTTCGGCACCTTCCCCTTCTTCGTCTTCCTCACGTCCTGGAGTCATTAGGTTGAACTTTAGGATCGCGAAACGGAATAATACGTAGTAGAGTACTGAGAATCCTAGACCTACGATGATGACCCACCACCAGTCCGTACGGTTAGGCAGAACTCCGTAAAGAAGGAAGTCGATCACTCCACCGGAGAAGCTCATGCCGATTTTTACGTCTAATAGATACATGAGTAAGAATGATAGACCGGCAATCAATGTGTGAATCACAAAAAGAATAGGTGCTACAAACAAGAATGAGAACTCAAGTGGTTCTGTGATTCCCGTTAAGAATGCTGTAAGTGCTGCTGATCCCATTAGACCGGCAACGACTTTTTTGTGTTTAGGTTTTGCACAGTGATAGATCGCAAGTGCTGCTGCTGGTAGACCAAACATCATGAATGGGAATTTACCAACCATAAATGTTCCTGCTGTTGGTTCAACGCCGTCACGGATCTGAGCGAAGAACATCGCTTGGTCTCCTTTGACCATTTCCCCTGCTGCGTTCACATAGGTTCCAAACTCAAACCAGAATGGTGAGTAGAAAATGTGGTGCAATCCGAATGGAATTAGCGCACGCTCAATCACACCGAAAATGTAGACGCTAAGCGCTGGGCTTGCTTCTGTCATGAAGTATGAGAATGAGTTAAGTCCTGTTTGAATGAAAGGCCAGATAAAGTGAAGAATGACCCCCATGAAAATCGCGAAAAATGCTGTTGCAATTGGTACAAATCGTTTACCAGCAAAGAATCCTAGGTATTGCGGCAAGCTGATATTATAGTATTTATTAAAAGTGAAGGATGCAAGTAACCCGGCGATTACCCCACCGAACACACCTGTTGATAAGGTTGGGATTCCGAGTACGCTCGCATACGCAGGGTCAGCGCCAACCATTTCTGGCGTGATGCCTCCCATGGTCCCCATTGTTACGTTAATAATTAAAAATCCAATAATAGCGGCAAGTCCTGCTACCCCGTCTCCGTTAGAGAGTCCGATGGCTACCCCAACCGCAAAGAGTAATGGCAGGTTCGCAAAGACGATATCTCCTGTTTCAAGCATTAAGGTTGAAATCATTGAGAAGACATCATTTCCTAAAAACGGTAATGCACTTATAATATCAGGGTTCTGCATCGCATCCCCAAAAGCAAGTAAGATACCAGCTGCTGGTAGTAACGCAACCGGAAGCATTAGTGCACGACCCATACGTTGTAACACGCCAAAGGCTTGTTTAAACATCATGTATTCCTCCTAGTTAAATTGTAAAATCCACATAAAAAAGGCATGAGGGAAAGAACGCTCGTGGTCAAAAAAGGATAGACTCCTCCTGTGGACCATTCGAACGTTTTCTTTCTCTCATGCCTGCATCACCAGTCACACGTTTAAGAAAACGATAAGTATTAATTTTGAGTTAGACGTTGCAAGTGAAGCGTCAAATACACTGCTTCTCCCTCAGGAATTTGTTTCTTGAGAGATTGTTGCATGACTTTTATGAGATTCCATGACAGATTATAGCACACTGGGTATTCTTTTTGCAATACTTCTTTAAGCGCTTCCATTGGATCAAGATACTTTTCTTCTTCAATTCGTTCAATCGCAAAATGCAGATGACGGACAAGCCGTAGGTAATTGATTTCCGTTCGATCGACTTTAATCTGAAGGCGTTGCTCAATAATATCCACAAGCTGGGCAATTAATCGTGTATGTGCGTTCACATCTTGAAGGCTACGATTTGTGATTCCACTGTGGATATGAAGTGCAATAAATCCAATCTCACTATCCGGCAGGAGCACATCCAGTTTTTCATATACAAACTCACGAATGTCTGTAGCCACTTTAAATTCCTTTGGGTAGGCAAGCTCCGTTTCTTTTAGAAATGGATTCACAATCGCTTGTCCTTGTTTAATCCGTTTGATTGCATAGAACAAGTGATCAGTTAGTGCAACGTGTATATGTTCAAAAAGCTGCGTGGCGAGCTTTTCTTCAATTAATTCAATAACATCGTTCATCAATGCTAAAAAGCCTTCATCTATATAGTGCATTAATTGCTGGTACTGTTTTTGTTCGGATTCTTCCCTTAATACAAAGAACTTCTCCGCTTGTTCTCTGCCGACTTCATCTCCAGAAGATTTTCCAAAGCCTAAGCCTTTTCCGATGAGGACAACTTCATCATAGTCAGGGTGACTCGCAACCAACACATTATTATTTAATACTTTCTTGACAATGAGCATGACGCAAAAGCCCCCTCTAATCCTAAAAAGACTGTTCTCATCATACGAAACGAGACACCGTTCGTCAATCCTGATGTTTCCTTTGTTTGATCAACCTGACGTTAGGGAATCCTTTGAGATAGATTATAATGAAGTTGGAGGTGATCGGATGAAGTATGTGATTATTGGCGGGGACGCTGCCGGCATGAGTGCAGCGATGCAGATTGTACGCAATGATGAGGATGCAGAGGTTACTGTATTAGAGAGTGGAACGTATTATTCGTATGCACAATGTGGCTTGCCGTATCTACTTAGTGGAGTTGTAGAAGATGCGGATCAGCTAGTGGCACGTGATGTTGAGACATTCCGCGAAAAGCACGGGATTGATGCGCGCGTGAATCACAGAGTGACAGGTGTTGATCCGAAGCAAAAAACGGTAAGTGGCGATGGATTTGAGGTTCCTTACGACAAGCTATTGATCGCAACAGGCGCTAGACCCATCGTTCCAGATTGGAATGGAATTGATCTTGGACGTATCCATACGTTAAAAACGATTCCGGATGCACTTGCGATCATGAATGATCTTGGGGATGATGTGAATCACGTGACGATAGTCGGAGGCGGTTATATCGGCCTTGAGGTTGCTGAAAATATGGCGTTGCTCGGTAAAAAGGTAACGATCATTAATCGGTCTGAGCGGTTAGGCGCTGATTTTGAAAAGAGTATGTCCTCTCTTATTCAAGATGAGGCCACTAAGCATGGAGTAGAGCTTATATTAGGAGCAACCGTCACAGGATTCACCGGGGATACGAATGGAATTGTCCAGACCGTACAAACGATGGAGCAAACGATTCAAACAGATCTTGTCATTGTAGCTGTTGGCGTCACGCCGAACACAGATTTTCTGGATGGAACAGGCATCCACCTCTCACCAAAGGGAGCGATTAAAGTAAATGCTTACCTGGAATCAAGTGTGCCGTGCATTTATGCGGCTGGAGATTGCGCCACTCAATATCACAGATTAAAGCAGATCGATGACTTTCTTCCACTAGGCACACACGCCAATAAACAAGGTCGGTTAGCTGGCCTGAACATGATTGGTCACGCGCGTGCATTTCAAGGGGTTGTTGGTACAGCGATCATGCAATTTTTTGATTTAACTTTAGCACGAACAGGGCTTTCATCAAGGGAAGCGCAGGAGCTTAAGTTTCCGTGTGCCATATCTGAAACAGAAACCTCCACAAGTGCCGCTTATCATCCGAATGCGGAACGAATAGATAGTTTACTCGTCTATCACCGTGATACGGAACAGGTACTCGGTGGCCAATTTATCGGTAAAACCGGTGTCGACAAACGAGTTGATGTGCTGGCGACCGCACTCTATTACTCGGTAACAATGGAACAAATTGAGAACCTGGATCTTTCCTACGCCCCGCCGTATAACAGCGTCTGGGACCCGCTTCAACAAACGGCACGGAGACGGTGAAAGAGAAAAAAAATTTAGTCTAAACTAAAAATGAAATAAGAAAATGGCGAATGATTAGATGGTCTAATCATTCGCCATTTGTGTTTTCGAGAAAACGAGCGTAAGGAGAACCCGAGACTCCTGTGGATAAGTACGTGGTGAAGACACTGTAGCGGCGCCCTTTCCGCGGAAGGGGCTGAGGCCGTACCCACGGAAAGCGAGGGATTCTCATGCAGCGAATATTGTGCTATGTTCGTGTTTCCCATCCAAATTAAAGTTAAGTCTCGACCTTTTTTCTTATGGATGAGAAGGAGCCGATTCCTCGTCTTTATTAAAAAATTGAGCCGGCTCGTCTGGTACTTGATGACAGTGTCGACATCTTGGCTCATACGATTCGGAAGCACCGACTAAGATGATTGGATCGTTATAAGAGGCTGGTTCCCCGTTAATCAATCGCTGAGTCCGACTTGCTGACGCCGCACAGTTTGCGCAAACCGCTTGTAGTTTCGTCACTTGTTCAGCCAAAGCCATCAGCTGCATGGTCGGTCCAAATGGTTCACCACGAAAATCGAGATCAAGACCTGCGCAAATCACACCAATCCCACGATCAGCTAGTTCACTTGCTGTATCAATAATGGCTGTATCAAAAAATTGAACCTCATCAATGGCGACAACCACCGTATCTTCATCTACAGCTTGAAGCAAGTCCTTCGCCGTTGCGACAGGCTCTGCCCAGACTTTATTGCCGTTATGTGAAACCACTTCTTCAACACTATATCGATTATCAAGTAATGGTTTAAAGACTTGCGCTTTTAGTTTGCCGAATCCGACACGACGCACGCGACGAATCAGCTCTTCTGATTTGCCCGAAAACATGCCTCCGCAAATCACTTCGATTCGACCTTCCTGATTATGACTGTTCATTTGAACCCACCTTACTATGTTCTTTCCCCATACGATATCGCACTTTACGTACGATGTATAGGGTTCGCCTAAAGTTATAAGCTATGTATAGACAGAAAAAAAGCAGGCAAGTATGTCTGCCTGCTATATTTCTTATAGGTTGTATTTCTTTTTGAAACGGTCAACACGTCCGCCAACATCGTTAAGCTTCTGCTTACCAGTGTAGAACGGGTGTGAATCAGAGCTGATCTCAACTTTAAGAAGTGGGTATGTGTTACCATCTTCCCATTCTGTTGTTTCAGCAGATCCTTTAGTAGAACCACTCAAAAATTTGAATCCTGTACTTGTGTCTAAAAAGACAACCTTTTGGTAATTAGGATGGATATCCTGTTTCATAATCTTTCATCTCCTTTTGCCCTGAATCTCTTCGAAACAGAGTTAGTTCGCACACGCAAGAATTATATCAATTTCGACAGACAAATGCAATATCGTTTTTCTTATGATTTTGAGCTAACCGGGCGTTTGCGCACACCCTTCATGTCTTGATCAAGAGATTCAAAAAACTCATCGTTAGTTTTTGTCGTCTTCACACGTTTAATGAACTGATCCACGTACTCTGCAGAATCATTCATTGTTTTACGGATTGTCCACAGTTTATCTAGCTGCGACTTATCAATAAGTAACTCTTCTTTACGAGTTCCAGAGCGACGAATATCAATGGATGGGAAGATTCGACGCTCAGAAAGCTTACGATCAAGATGAAGCTCCATGTTACCTGTTCCTTTAAATTCCTCATAGATGACATCATCCATACGAGAGCCCGTTTCAATAAGAGCCGTTGCTAAAATGGTTAAGCTGCCGCCCTCTTCAATATTACGCGCTGCTCCAAAGAATCGCTTTGGACGGTGGAATGCCGCCGGATCAATCCCCCCTGAAAGGGTACGTCCACTTGGTGGAATATGCAGGTTATACGCACGTGCAAGACGTGTAATACTATCCATTAAGATCACAACATCTTTTTTGTGCTCAACAAGACGCATAGCACGCTCAAGTACAAGTTCTGCCACTTTAATATGATTTTCAGGCACCTCATCAAAGGTCGAGCTAATCACTTCGCCTTTTACAGAACGCTCAATGTCTGTTACTTCCTCTGGACGCTCATCAATTAATAGAACCATTAGCTCCACATCCGGGTGGTTATCCGCAATACTATTGGCTACTTCCTTCATCAAGGATGTTTTCCCTGCCTTTGGAGGAGCAACAATTAATCCACGTTGACCGAAACCAATTGGAGAAATGATATCAATAATACGAGAAGAAACTCGGCCCGGTTTAGACTCAAGCTCAATTTTCACCTCAGGATACAACGGTGTTAAAGCTGGGAAATACGGACGGTCCTTGGACGTTTCTGGTGCTTTCCCGTTCACTGCCTCTACATGAAGTAAGCCATGGAATCGTTCATTCTCTTTAGGTGGACGAACTTTCCCAGATACCTTATCCCCTTTACGCAAATCAAAGCGACGGATTTGCGAAGCAGAAATGTAAATATCCTCTACACTCGGCTTATAAGCAATCGGTCGAAGGAATCCAAACCCTTCGTTTGGGACAATATCTAACACACCCTCCATAAACATAAGGCCGTCCTTTTCAGCCTGGCCCTTTAGAATGGAAAAGATTAATTCTCTTTTTGTAAGTTTACTATAATAGGAAACTTTGTACTCCTTCGCAAGTTCATAGAGTTCCTTTAATTTTAATTTTTCAAGTTCACCAATGTGGACACTCATTCTTACACCACGTTTCTAATAATTTTCGTTCATTCTTTGAAAGCGCTTTTTTGAATGTATTTCTTAAAAGCTCATCACAAAATAGACTATAAAACTACTTACTGAAAGAAAGTTTGTACGTAAAGTTGGAAATGTATTTAACGTTTTAGTCAATTTGGGAGTTTGTGTACGTCATCCATTAATCTAAATAGGAGAATTCGTGGAGAAATCTATTCGCGGTTCATGTATGATAGCGAGTATATTCTCTTATATTACCCTAAAACATACTAAATATTCAATACCCCACAAAAAAATAGAAGAGAGCAAACAAAAAGAACCAACAGAGAGACTCTGCTGGTTCTAGTATTACACTCGCTTAACGAATAACAAGGTCTGGCTTTTTCTTCATACTATGCGTTCCTTCAACAAAGCGGATGGTACCGGATTTTGCTCGCATAACAATGGACTGGGTGTCGGCATTTTTCCCTTTATAACGGACCCCTTTTAGGAGTTCGCCATCGGTAACGCCGGTTGCAGCAAAAATACAATCATCTCCACCTACTAGATCATCCATCATAAAGACTTTATCGATGTCTGTGATCCCCATCTTATGGCACCGTTCGATTTCTGCATCATTTTGCGGAAGCAAACGTCCTTGTAATTCTCCACCTAGACATTTTAATCCTGCTGCTGCGATGACACCCTCAGGCGCACCACCTGATCCAAGCATGATATCCACACCTGTATCACCAAAAGCAGTGTTAATCGCCGCCGCTACATCCCCATCAGAAAGAAGTTTGATTCTGGCGCCTGCCTCACGAATTTCTTGGATCATTTTTGCATGGCGCTCACGATTCAAAATCGTAACCACAAGATCTTCAATGTCCTTGTTCTTCGCTTTTGCTACAGCTCGAAGATTGTCAATAACAGGTGCATCGATGTCAACAAGTCCAACAGATTCTGGTCCTACCGCAATCTTTTCCATATACATATCCGGAGCGTTCAAAAGCTGCCCATTATCAGCGACCGCAAGTACAGCAAGTGCATTCCACTGACCATACGCAACAATATTTGTACCCTCTAACGGATCAACGGCAACATCTACACGTGGACCATAGCCGTTCCCAAGCTTTTCTCCTATGTAAAGCATTGGGGCTTCATCCATTTCCCCTTCACCGATCACAACCGTACCCTTCATCGGAATGGTATCAAAGACATCACGCATCGCTTCTGTTGCCGCGCGATCCGCCTCTTCCTTATTCCCTCTTCCCATCCAACGTCCAGACGCTAAGGCTGCAGCCTCCGTCACACGTACTAGTTCCATTGACAAACTTCTTTCCATAACCAGACTCCTCCCCGTATACGTACATCATCTATTAGCTTTTTACTTGCTCGCGTTCTTCTTCTGACATTTGTTCGCGCCAGATTCGTGCACCTAATCCTACAAGTTTTTCTTCTAGATTCTCATATCCGCGGTCTACATGTTCTAGACCTGAAAGTTCTGTTACACCGTTGGCCATTAATCCTGCGATTAATAACGCAGCCCCGGCTCGAAGATCGCTTGCTCTCACTTTTGCACCCTGAAGTTCGGTTGCACCATTAATAATGGCTGACCTGCCTTCTACCTTTACATCTGCTCCCATCCGACGAATTTCATCGATATGTTTAAAGCGAGCATTATAAATGGTGTCGGTTACAATACTGGTTCCTTTTGCTTGTGTGAGCAAGGTTGTGAAAGGTTGTTGCAAATCAGTCGGGAATCCTGGATAGACAAGTGTCTTAATATCCACTCCCGTTTTCTCTTTTTGATTTTCAATTAATACCTGGTCATCTCGTTCTTCAACGGTGACACCCATTTCTCGTAGTTTCGCAATCAACGACTCTACGTGATACGGAATAATATTATCAACAACCACTTTTTGACCAATTGCAGCTGCAAGAATCATATAGGTCCCTGCCTCAATTCGGTCAGGAATAATGGTATGACGACATCCATGCAACGATTCAACGCCATCTATACGAATGACATTAGTCCCAGCACCCTTAATTTTTGCTCCCATGTTTGTAAGCAGAGTCGCAACATCAATGATTTCTGGTTCTTTGGCTGCATTTTCGATCACCGTCTGTCCTTTAGCTAGAACAGCGGCTAACATGATATTAATGGTTGCTCCAACGCTGACAACATCAAGGTAAATACGAGCACCTTTGAGTTCATCCGCACGCAAATAAATGGCACCTTGTTCATTGGTTACTTTGGCGCCAAGTGCTTCAAACCCTTTTATATGCTGATCTATTGGTCGAGGTCCTAAGTTACAGCCACCCGGAAGTCCAATAACCGCTTTCTTGAATTTACCAAGCATAGCTCCCATTAAATAATAGGACGCACGTAATTGTTTCACTCGTCCATTTGGGAGTGGCATCGAAAACATCTCTTCAGGATGAATCGTCATCTCATGATCACTTAACTCAACAGAACCACCAATTTCTTTTAAAAGCTCTGAGAGCAACTCTACATCTGAAATATTTGGTAAGTTGTCAATGGTCACAGGGCTATCTGCTAAAATAGCTGCAGGAATTAGTGCCACTGCACTATTTTTTGCTCCACCTATTTGTACGGTTCCTTCTAAAGGGTACCCGCCTTCAATCATTAATTTATCCATGATCGCTTCCCTTCTTTCCTCGTTCCGTCCTTCTAACCAGTATAGCCAGTTTCATCCTAATTATAAAAGCTGACCATGACATAAACTGGGCAGAAGGACGGACCAAATTCGCTTAAGAGCTAAATGGTCCGCCATCTGTCATGAATTAGTTATTACGATTATCCCAGTCAGCAAGGAACTTCTCAATCCCTTGATCAGTCAGTGGGTGTTTAGTCAATTGTTTGATTACATTCAGCGGAATCGTTGCAATATGAGCACCTCTAATTGCTGCTTCTGTTACGTGAACCGGATGGCGAACAGATGCTGCAATAATTTCTGTAGGTAGCTCGTGTGTCTCAAAAATTGCTGCAATTTGATCAATCAGGTCAAGTCCATCATGTCCAATATCATCAAGTCTACCAAGGAACGGAGATACATAGGTTGCTCCTGCACGTGCTGCAAGCAAAGCTTGTACCGCAGAGAAGACAAGCGTTACGTTTGTTTTGATTCCTAGCTCAGAAAATGCGTGAACGGCTTTAAGACCATCTGGTGTCATTGGAACCTTAACTGTAATGTTTGGAGCAATCGCAGCAAGCTCTTTCCCTTCACTAATCATTGTTTCAGCGTCAAGTGCAATAACTTCAGCGCTTACAGATTCAGAAACAAGATCTGTGATTTCACGTAATCGATCGTGGAAATCAACGCCTTCTTTTGCCACAAGTGATGGATTTGTAGTAACTCCTGAAAGAATGCCTAACTCTTTTGCTTCACGAATCTCGTCAATATTTGCTGTATCAATGAAGAATTTCATTAAGAACACATCGCTTTCTAAAGTAGATTGTCATGATTAGTTGAAAAATCGACAAAAGCAGTTCCAAAAGAACTGCTTTTATCATTGTGCATGATTATGCCTTGTTTGAAGAACCAAATTCTTTCATTTTGCCAGCAACTGTTGCTTTGATAGCATCTCTAGCAGGTCCAAGATATTTACGTGGATCATACTCATCCGGCTTAGCAGCAAGTGTTTCACGAACTGCTTTCGCTGAAGAAATTTGGCTTTCTGTATTTACATTGATTTTGGCATGACCAAACTCAATCGCTTTTTTAATATCGTTTGTTGGAATTCCAGTACCACCGTGAAGAACAAGTGGAATACCTACAAGACCATCAATTGTTTTCATGTGATCAAAACCAAGGTTTGGTTCACCTTTGTAAGGACCATGAACAGAACCTAGTGCAGGAGCAAAGCAATCAACGCCTGTTGCTTCTACAAGCTCTTTACATTCTTCAGGAATCGCGTAAGCTGCTTCAGCATCATCAACGATTAGATCGTCTTCTTGTCCGCCAATACGGCCAAGCTCAGCTTCTACAGAAACTCCTACAGCGTGTGCCATTTGAACAACACGTTTAGTAAGCTCAATGTTTTCTTCTAGTGGATGATGAGATCCATCAATCATAACAGAAGTGAATCCAGCACGGATTGCGCGCGCGCAGCTTTCAAGACTTGAACCGTGGTCAAGGTGAATAGCTACAGGAACTTCTACTTCATACTCTTCCATAAGAGATTCAACCAATTTTACAATTGTTTTGAACCCACCCATGTAACGAGCAGCACCTTCAGATACACCAAGAATAACTGGAGAGTTCTCCTCTTTGGCTGCTTGAAGAATCGCTTGAGTAAACTCAAGGTTGTTTACGTTAAACTGTCCAACAGCATAACCTTCTGATTTTGCTTTGTTCAGCATGTCTGTCATTGAAACTAAAGGCATAATGATGATCCTCCTACTATATATTGCAGATTTTCTTACATCAGAGCGTCAAAATTAACCACTTGCTACTGCATACGCGAAGGTGTAGACCGGAATCCACAGAGCTTGTCCACTATAAAATTATAGTTGAACCAATCACGTGTTGGTTACATTTTGTGTTCTTTTGATCGAATCCATTATAGCATATTATGAGTCAAAAACACGTTTTTTACGCCTTAGTTTCCACGATTTTTAGAAATTCACCGCGTGAAAGCCCTTCAATTTTACAAATGTTCTCGAATGACCTGTCTCACATCATCAATATCAAATGGTTTTGAAAAGTAACTAACCGCTCCAAGCTCAATCGCTTCGTTAATTAAATTCAATTCTCCGTATGCGGTCATCATAATCACTTTTATATCAGGATGCGTCACTTTGATTCTTCGGAGAATCTCCAAGCCATCCATACCAGGAATCTTCATGTCGAGTAAGATGAGATCCGGATGATCATCTTGAACGATACTTAGGGCTTGGACGCCGTTTGCTGCCTGATAAACGGCATAACCATCTTTCTGCAAAATTTCGTTAAGAAGCACACGTATGCCATATTGGTCGTCTACCACCAGTAATTTTTTCAATTTTCAACCTCCTTATGCGCTAGCCGTTGTTTAGAGATAAAGAACTAGTTTCGGTGTTCTCGATAAGGAATCCTGCTTTTGTTTGCATTTTGTTAAAATAAATCGAAATTTGTTTACACAAGCGTAGGCTTGTGAAGTTTGTTACAATAGCAACACAATAAAACTGATTCAAAGGAGAATCCATATGCTTCGTATATTTACCACTCAAGTAACAGGAGCTACAAAAGCTCTTTTACATAAAGAAGAAGACATCGAAGACGCTGCACGACTTTTAAGCCAGGCTCTTACAACTGACGATCATGTATACATTGCCGCATTCGGTGAAATGAAAGCCATCGAAGCAGAAGCCGTTCACGGATACGAAGCTCTGCCAAACGTTCACTCATTTGATGAGTATGGCATTGATTCTGTGACAGAGCGCGACCGCGTAGTGCTTGCCACTCGTTTTTCCCACGACGAAGAAGCCGTGCAGCTTGCCCGCAAACTAGCCAGACGCGGAATTCCTTTTCTCTCTATTACTACCATAACAGAGAACAACGAAGCATCTCTAGTCTCATATAGCGATCTCACACTCGATTTAAATCTGCACCAAGGTCTGGTGCCAGATGAAGACGGCACACGTGTGGGCTATCCCGCTTCCTTACTCGGATTGCATGCTTACTTTTTACTGGCGCTAACCGTGCGGGAAATTTTGTCGGAGGTTGGGTGAGGGTGTTGGTTTAGATCGGGGTAAGGTGTGATATGTCAGCATAGCGGTTGGGGTTCCTGGTTTTTGAGCATCAGACCCTGCTTTTTGCGCATTATAAGCTTTTTTGAGCACCTGACCCGCTTTTTTGCGCATTCCATGCTTTTTTGAGCACCGAACCCGCTTTTCTGCTCATTCTAAGCTTTTTTGAGCATCGGACCCTGCTTTTTGCGCATTCCATGCTTTTTTGCGCACCGGACCCTTTTTTCTGCGCATTCTAAGCTTTTTTGAGCACCGAACCCGCTTTTCTGCTCATTCCATGCTTTTTTACGCACCGAACCCGCTTTTCTGCTCATTCCATGCTTTTTTGCGCACCGGACCCTTTTTTCTGCGCATTCTAAGCTTTTTTGAGCACCGAACCCGCTTTTCTGCGCATTATAAGTTTTTTTGCGCACCGAACCCGCTTTTCTGCTCATTCTAAGCTTTTTTGCGCACCGAACCCGCTTTTCTGCTCATTCCATGCTTTTTTGCGCAAGCATTCTCATTTTTTTTGAGCATCAAATTCCTTTAACATCCGATAGGCTGTGTGGCGCGATTCGATTTTTAAGTATGTTCGCGCATCTTTGTTAGCGAGCTTTTTTTCTAAAAGAGTGGAGAATTGCTCTATTGCATGAAGATGAGCAGTTTTTGAAAAAAGTTTGCAGCGAATGCAATACCAGCTTCCATTCTTTTTGAAGCGAGTCATGTCGGGATGGTTACATGAGGGGCAATCTACTCCTTTACGTAGATCTGAAGGTTTAATTGAGTAGGATTCGAGTGGGTATGTTCGTTCTGGAACATGCGCTTTCTTGAGGCAGTCTACCAACTTTTTTATGTCCGTGGATCTTAGCTTTTTCACAGGAAATTGACTTTGAATTTTTTCAATTTTGCTCGGGAGATATTCTGTTCGTATGATCAATGGATGTTCAGTTTCTATTATGGTTGTGGGGTTAGAAAACGTGATGAGTGACTTTATGGGGATCGAGGGAAATTGGTGATTCAGAAGGAAATGCTGTAACTGAATTTGCTGTCTGTGAATTTGAGTTAATGGATTTGGTAAACTCTCCACTCGGTCATGTAGTTTTCTAATCATTTGTCCTGATGTTTGCTCAAAATGGATACTGCCAGCGATGTTTTTTACTTCTACAATTGATATAAATTGAGGGCAAAGAACTAACGTATCAATTTGAAAAAAGGTTTGATTGATTCCACTGATTCGTAAGTCATGAAAAAGAATAAAATCATCATTTAGAAACTGAAGATGAAAATCCAAAGCTCGTTCTCCCTGTAATCCCAGCTCTCTTTTTGTCAGTTCATGATAAACGTTTTTATAGCTGGTGTGAGTTGGGCTAAGTCTTGCATGAAGAGCACGGAGCTGCTTTAACTTTAACGGCATACTTCTTTCTTTAACTTGTATGATGGCGGACCCCTCCTTGCCAATCATATTCGACATCACACTCCCCCTCCCCTCCAATCGAGTAGGAGGATAATCATTAATTGATTATCCGACCTCTCACACCACCGTACGTACGGTTCCGTATACGGCGGTTCAATATCTTGCGTACG
>NZ_JBNNQX010000032.1:0-8837 GCF_050276055.1 Alkalihalobacillus sp. NPDC127517
AAGTGAAAGAGAGGAAATATTAAAGGCTCTTAGCGAGATTAGGAATGACACAAGAGCTTTAGTGGGGAAAGAACCAGTTGAAGAAATTAAAGCCACTCTTCCGCCGGAAAAGAAACGATCAATTTTCACTTTATAAGGAGATAGTCCATGCCAATCTTTCAAGCATTAAAAGGAAGTTCCAACGCCAATGCCACCATTTCTTATTGTGAAAAAGATAGCGTGATTGACCAAAAGAGTGGAAGTACGGTCAACAAATGTGTTTTAAAAGCAGGATACAATTGTGACATTGCTGATATACGTGATGATTTTGCAGAAACTCGCAATCGCTTTAGCAAAGAGAATGGTCGGCAAGCCATGCATTTTGTTCTTTCATTCAATCCAAAAGAATTACCTAATACACCTGACAACCAGGAGAAGTGTCTTGAAATCGGTTTGGCTCTAGCTGAAAAAATTAGCAAAGGTCATGAAACTGGATGCTTTGTTCATGCCGATCAGGATCACCTTCATTGTCACTTGGTCACTAACTCAGTTCATTACAAAACTGGTTCAAAGTATCAAATGAAAAAGAACGCTGATTTAGTTGCTTTTAGATCCATTTCAGATCAAGTATGCAAGGAACATGGAATTGAACCATTAGAAATGTATGAGGGAAATCGTTCTGAGGAAAAGAGCGCAGAAAAGCGGATTAAAGAACGTGGTGGCGTACCCTGGAAGGAAGAAATCAAGGACGCTATTAGACACGCTAAATCTCAGGCGGTAGATATGGATTCATACAAGGAACTCCTTGCTGAAAAAGGCGTAGAAATGTATGAGCGTGGTGAAAAAACCAAAGGGTACATACACGTTGGCCAAAGAGATTCAGGAGCGAAGTTGTATAAGCTAAGAGACCAAAACAAAGCCTTAGATAACGGACTGCACCTAGAAGACGTTGAAAGAGCGTTTGTAGTAAATAAACAGCAGAAAAAAGCACCGCTGCACAACACACTGCAACCAGGTGAAAAGAAACGTGTGCAGACTGCACCAGGGCAACCACCATCATCCACCACCCTACCAAGTACAGACAATTTTGCGGAAACAGTTAAACATGCACAAGACAAAAAAGATGATATTAAAGCTACTTCTAGCCAAGAACTAAAAAGCGCAAAAACAGAATCCGATCGTGCCGAGATCAAACGTGCCGAGGAAATTAAACTGGAACAAGCCGAACTGGATAAAGAAATGGCATTACAAAGAGAACATGAGATTAAGGCATATTATATTCAGCTGAAAAAACTGTTCCCCCGTTCCACGCACAACCAATATCAAGATTCTTCAAAAGAGTTAAGCATGTTCTATGGTGGAACAACCAAGAAACTTTATAAATTGACGTATTTAAAAGATACGCAAGTGATTTCTGTACTCAAAAGAGGGACTGATGGCAAATATTCAGAACCCATTGTAGAACCTACTAAGGATCTCAATGAAGTTAAAAAAACCGTATTTGATAACATAAAACCACATGAACGAAAGCACGAACAGAACAGAAATAGACTCATGCGAAGTCAAAGAGAATTCGAAAGGTAAGCTAACAATATCTCTCATTCGTCCAAAATGGGGGTATTTTGCTTTTTTCTAAAAACAATAAGGTTTAACCTAGTGAATCTATTATAATTGTTATCTGAGCCTTCTGTGTCGTTTTAGTGATCACGCTTCGAGCCAATCCATAAACTTTTTCGGATTTTCGTCAACAAGTTGCTTTCTAGCTTCATATTCTCGTAATTTTTCTTCTTGGTACTCCCGACTAACTTTTGATTGAACCGTTAAATCTAGCAATCCCTTCGCAAAATATTTCGCAAAGTCATAGATACGCTCTCCGTTGCTGTGTTTTTCGATCATGTGATTTAATTGCTTTTCTGCGTCATCGATTAAGAAAATATCTAAGTTCAATTCAATTAGGTGTTTAATCGTTTTATTAATAGTCTTTTGATCTAGTTTTTTATGTTGTAAAAAGTCATTAAGAATGTCATAAGCAATATTTTTCGCGCGCGCGCGTATTATATATTCTTCTTCTTCAAGATTACTAAGGTCACTCTGACTAAAGTCTTTATTACTACCTCGTAAATTTTCCGATTCTTGACTCGTAGAATTTACGTTTTTAGAATCGTAAATTCTACGAGTCTCAGTTGTATCAAGGGTTTCACAGTCTTTTTTCTGATCGTTTTCGAATACTGGATTTAAAATATAGTACCGATTAGCTTTTCCTTGACCTCTTCTAACTTCTTCAAGCAAGCCGACTTTGATTAGCTCTTTTTTTGACTTTGTTACAGTCTTGTCTGATAGGTTTAAGATTTCCATAAGTTGTTTTAACGTGTACACGCAATAAATGCTTCCTTCTTCATCTACAAAGCTGTCATTTCCCTCGTGGAATGTATGTATAGATAAACGAAAACGATCTTTTAAAAGAGCGAAAGCTACTTTAGCATCATTGCTCAATCCTTTGTATTTATCTTCGGAAATTAACCATCTAGGAAATTGAATAAACTCTTCGTTTTTTGCGTCATGTACTGAAAATCTTTTGGACATAAAAAAACTCTCCCTTTTTAGTAGTTTAAAAAGAAAGAGCCTCCTAGTAACCTGTGTTTAAATATCTATGGTTTGCTAAATTTATGTATAGTGAAGAGACATTACCATTGATTTTGTCTCAAAAATATTATACGATTATCCCAAGATATTGAGCCCTGGCACCTTGTGAAACTTTGGTCGGTTGAGCAGGTTTGAGGCTCTTTCTTTTTTTATTTAATTAAATCTAGTATAGCAAAGTTAACTTTGTATGGAAATATATTTCAAAGATCATAGGGACCTATGATTTTTTTTTATGCCAAAAGAGCACTGAACAAGAGGATAAAAGGACACTCAAATCGAAGCTACACGACGAAGCTGTTAAATTGTATTTTAAAAGTACAGATAGATACTGAAAATTAGCGGTGGTGACTGACTGGCGGTTGGTGGTTGGGTGGTGATCACCAGGTGAATGAGAGGTGGTTTTATGGATAAAATGCTTGCAGTTAGTGAACTGAGTACAATCACTAAAATTCCTGAATCAACTGTAAGACGCTACCTAAACAAGTTTCATACATACTTTAAGTATGACAGCAGAGGGAAAGGTAAGAAATATCATGCAGAATCGGTTGAGATCTTAAATCAGATTGCAGGTTTGTACGGTGAAGGTTACCAGGCAAACGAAATCGAAACGATCTTGGCGGAACAATTCCCTATTACAATCACTGATTCACCAGACGCCACCACGTCACCACCACCTCATAAACCACTTGAAAAACAGTTTGAGGAATTCAAAGAACAGCAGAATGAATTTAACCAGGAACTTTTGGCCAAGCTAGATCGACAGCAACGTTTTATAAAACAGTTGTTGCAAGAAAAGAGAGATCAAGATCTCCTGGAGAACGAAAAAGAGACTGCTGCGTCATCTGATTCTCACACTGCACCAAAGAAATGGTGGGAATTTTGGAAGCGGAAAAATTGACCGGCACGATCTGTGGTGCTAACATATGATGTAATAAGAAGTAAGTGTGTCGCGATGTCACCTAGCGACTCATAAATGGTGGGATTCAAAATCGCAAACCTCTTATGCGATTCATAAAATGGGGGCTTTTAAATGAATTTAACAACAGCCATGTCTAACGTGGCTGTTTTTTGTTTGATCTGACGAGAAGTACCCCTGACAACATGTGTCAGGGGTACTTCTTTTAAAGGCTAAAGGACTTTAGATTTTTTTCTACCTCTTCCTCTAGAATCCCAATGTACGTCAACGTAACTTTAGGGTGGGAATGATTGAAGATCATTTGTAATTCTGCCACGTCTTTAAATTGCTTGTAATGCCAATATCCAAAGGTTTTACGCATGGTGTGAGTGCCGATCCCATCAGGAATATCAGCCATATCTCCTGCTTTATTTAACTGGCGATAAGCTTGAACCCTGGAGATTGGACCATCACCTTTTCTACTTGGAAACAACCAGGAGCTTCCTGGAAGAGAATGAACGTAGTCGGCCAACTCGTCATAGACGTTTGATAAGTAAATGGTACGTGGCTTTTTCGTTTTTCCTTCTCGAATGACAACTTTTTGCTTACCTCGGACATCATTAACCTTCAACCGCAATAAATCTCCAACTCTTAAGCCTGTATTAATGCCCATAAGGAAAAGAATATAATCACGTTGGGAACAGTGGCGTTTGAGTGACCATTTCATGTCTTGGATTAATTCTAAAGATCGTAACGGCTGTACGTCTTTAATTTCATCTGCCTTAGAAAGCATAAGTGTAACTCCTTATAAATCAGCATTTTGAATGTAACTTAATTTTGTATTTTGATTGTACCATATAAAAAAAGAAAAAAAGTCTAATTTCTAGCCTTTTTCAATGTAACATTTGTGCAATTTTGTTACATATAAAGCGCTCAGCGGAGAAATGGCGACAAATTTGATTAGACTGCAGGGATTTGGTATCAATTTTATCTTCTTCTCAGCGCCAATCAATGTGGATCTGATGTCATTCATAATAGTTTCCTTGTATATATACATTTATTTCTTATGAAACCAATATGAGTTTCTAAATTGAGCATATAGATTTACTTACATTTCACAACGAAAGAAACTAATTTTTTTATTTGTATTTTTTGGGTTGAACAGAAAGTACAGCGATGTTAAAAACAGGATGTACCACTAAAAATGGAAGGGGATTCAAATTAATGGATTTTGTTCAGAGTCGAAAAATAAGTTTAGTTATGGTATTTTCCTTGATTGTAGCAATGGTTATGGTACCTATTAATTCATCTGCGCTAGCGAATTCAACGCAAGATGTAAGTAAGGAGACGGTAGTCTTAAGTGAAGAGGAAAAAAGTAGCATCAGAGATTTAGAAGAGTTTGGTGTAGATTCAGAGTTGATGCTTAAGGTATTAGAAGTCTCTCATCATATTTCTATTAACGCAGATCAAGAAACGTTGAGCGTAGCTTTAAGCGATGAGGAACTTACAAATGAACATAGTTTTACAGAAACTCAACTTCAAGACTTCAAAGCTATGCTTAACGGAACATATCAGGCTCCAGCTTCTCAAGTAAGCGAAGCAGAGAGTGATCAAGTGTTAGCGGCTAGTTCTGGCTATAGAGCTGGTTACTTAAATAACTTTGATTTGAAGGCCGGAACATTTGCTGTCTTGGGATCAGCAGCTGCAGTTGGTCCAGCTGCATTAATGACTGCCTGGGCAGGAGTTTCAACACTTTTAGGAGGACCATTAGGAGCGGTAGCTGGAATAAGTACTGCAGTTTTGGGTGGAGCTTTCTTTGCAGATCTTGCATTAAAGATAACTGGAGCATTATCTCAAGGTAAAGGTGTAGCTTTCTATCTTGATTGGGGTATTCCACCAGTAAAAACTGCTATTGAGTAAGCTGATTAAAAATAAAACACCATAATATTATGAATTAGATAGTAAAAAATTATACGGCTAGTATGTGACCTCGGTATTATTCCGGGGTCACTCGTTTTATCACTATTAGCAAAACGACCTGAATTATAATGATAAAGAATATATATGATACAGCAACTGATAGTTGCTGTATGGTTGGTAGTATGCAACCATTAGAAAATACTAAAATTACAACAATCAGATTGAACAAGGAGTGTTGTATGATGTCATTAGGGTCTAATATTAGCAATAAAAGAAAATCATTAAAGTTGTCTCAAGAATATGTAGCTGAGCAACTGGGAACTAGTCGACAAGCAGTATCCAAATGGGAAACAAATCAATCAGAACCCTCAACGAACAATCTAATCAAATTAGCTGAGTTATTCAATAGTGATGTTAAGGAATTAATTTCGCCTGAAGAATATATGGATGAAAGAAAAGGCATAGAAAATCAGATAGAGCAAAATAAAAAAAATATCAAAATGCAAATGTCAGCTGTGTTTGGTCGAATAATTATGCTAATCAGCTTTTTTGGTTATATTGGTGCTTTTTCTGATCCTTCTTCGTATCAACTTCCTGATTTGTATTTAATCATTTGGTGGGGAGCTATATTCTTAATTGGAGTTGTCTTGACATTTATCGCGTCAAGGGATTATTTCAATAGAAAATCAGGCTCAAAGAACGTAATATGGTTTGATTTACTATTTGTATTTTCTTATTTTCTCTATGGAATATTACCTTTTGAAACAGGTCTAAATGGATTTATTATAATGCTGTATGGAATTGTGATTTTGAGTATCCAAAATATCAAATTTTTCATACCTACGTGGAGAAAATCAAAGTCAATTTAAATAAGAATATTTAAATACGCCTCCAAAAAAAACCCACTGACACTTTGTGTCAGTGGGTTTTTTGAGATTACTCATATAAATTACAAGCTAAATAATTTTTAACTTCCCCCTCAACACTTGGGCGGGAGTTTTTTTACGTAACATTTGACCTATTATGTTGTATTAAACTTTTAATAGTTACGGGTTATATGTGTAAGTATTATTTTTCTCATAAATTGCAAAATCAACGCTACGACAAATTTTTTTGACCTCCTGGTTATCTACTATGTAGATGCATTGAACATCAACACCACCTGCGAAATTCTTACCTTTGACATCAGTTTTAAGATTTAGAAGTGTGCACGGATTAAAAATATTATCACCTCTGGTGTTTATTAGACCTAGACAAAAGATCATCCGATTAGTTCGAATTCCTGCAGATAAAGTGACTTTTTCTAACACGATCTGTTCATCAATAACTCTTAGACCTGTGCAAGATGTAAGAGACTTCAAATTATTTAAGACGTTTATTTTTTGTTCTGAATAGAAAGGAATCTGAAATGCTGCTTTATTTATTTTTCCTTTCTTTAACTTTTTATAAAATTCTTTTCCTTTAATTTTTCTGCTACCACCTTCAAAGTACTCAACCCCTGTAAGATGCAGATAATTTTCTGCCTTAGCCTCTAATACCACTTCATGATAAGCGTTATCTTTGCAGAAAACATAATGGATTTCTTTCCCCATTAATGTTCTTTCATAAATCTCTAACCCTTCAAAAAACTTCTTTATTAATTCTCTTTTATCATCCATCCATATTCCCCACTTTTATATTTTTTCAAAAAAAAGAAGGTTGGGATTAATCCCAACCTTCTTATATATCCCAAGTTCTTAAATTTAAAAATATGCGAGTTTTTATGTTGCCTGCCAACGACCGGCACCCGAAGTCCGGCAAGTATGTCGGAAAGTTTATGTCCTCCGCAGACGACCGGCACCCGAAGTCCGGCAAGTATGTCAGGTGTTTACGGTGCTCGCTCACCATTTGACACTTCAAGATTAACATGCACTCTCTTGAAGTGTCAATATTAGCATGTCCTTTAAGCAACATTGTATGCAGACATACTAAGATAAGGTATGCCTTTACCTCACATAATGTTATTGGTATTGATTTTCTCAAATAAACAATGGGAATTTTGTTCATTATAATAATTGTAAAGATACTTAACCTAGCAATGCTCCTAGTGCAACAATATCTTACTACAGGTAATATGGCTATAATAATTATCATTTGGAATAATGCTTCTCTAAATAAAAAGCAAGGATGACTAATAAGGTCGCTCAAATAATCTAATAACGGTTTGCTGACTGGAGAACGTCCCTTGTTTCCTAAAAACGTTTTTTAATTTCCTGGAACACAACCTTATAATCGATAAACGAACCTTCACGTAATTTCTCAGCCAAGTCTGTGAGATATTTAAAATCGTCCTCGCTGATCGGAAGTTGTTTCTCTTCCATGAACTCTTCAATAATTGCGTCTTTTAATTCCCTTAAATCAGTGGTTTTATACGTTTGTAACAAGTCTTTACCAAGCACTACTGCTTGTTTCTCTTTTTCTTCTTTTAGCTTTCTTCTAGCTTCCGCTTTCCTCTTTTTTAGATCCTCCTGAAGCTTTTCAACTAATGACAACTCTTCTTCTGCTGACTTCTGTTTGCTTAGTTCTCTACCGATCTGATCTTCTAAAGAGATTTTTCTAGACAATGGCTGCGCACCCTTTCTGAATCCTGTTTATTAAATTTAACAAGCCTAGGCTTATGATCACCGTAAATAATTACCATACGCAAAATGATCTTAAAAAATTTTTTGTACCCTCATCCGATTCATGTCCCAAAAATCGCCATTATATAACTAGCACTTACTGGAACAGTCATAATAAGAAAAAACGCCAAATAAACATCTAAAACGAGAAACTATTTTTTTCTTAATATTATCCATATAATTCTCCTATTTATAAATTAGATTAACATGAAATAATTGCTTCACCCACCTCTTTTTTAATTTTTTGTTTTTCATTTTTCAAGAAGGGGATTGGGGTAACCCCAACAAGCCTAATATGGAAAAATGCGAGAGCATGTGCCCATATTAGTATGCTTGCAATACCTTAAATCACTAGATTATACTTAGCTACAAAAGTGAGAAAATAAGGGGTGTGAAACAAATGAGTAAAAATAAAGAAATAAAGTTCAGACTGACCGTTGAAGAAAAAGAACGAGCGGATAAATTTGCAGAATACTACGAAATGACGATTAATGCTCTAGCGAAATTTCTGACGCTTAACCTCTCCATGCCACAAAATCCTGAAACGGCAACAGCTTATAAAGATTTAAGTATTCAGGTTGGAGCGATCGGTAACAACGTGAATCAAATTGCGAGGAAAGTAAATCGAAACAACAGCTTTACACGAAGTGAAAGAGAGGAAATATTAAAGGCTCTTAGCGAGATTAGGAATGACACAAGAGCTTTAGTGGGGAAAGAACCAGTTGAAGAAATTAAAGCCA
>NZ_JBNNQX010000033.1:1765-4009 GCF_050276055.1 Alkalihalobacillus sp. NPDC127517
AGTACGCCGTCGTAGACCCGAAACCGAGTGATCTACCCATGTCCAGGGTGAAGTTCAGGTAACACTGAATGGAGGCCCGAACCCACGCATGTTGAAAAATGCGGGGATGAGGTGTGGGTAGGGGTGAAATGCCAATCGAACTCGGAAATAGCTGGTTCTCCCCGAAATAGCTTTAGGGCTAGCCTCGAGGGAAGAGTCTTGGAGGTAGAGCACTGATTGGACGAGGGGTCCCCACAGGATTACCGAATTCAGTCAAACTCCGAATGCCAAGTACTTATCCTCGGGAGTCAGACTGCGAGTGCTAAGATCCGTAGTCAAGAGGGAAACAGCCCAGACCATCAGCTAAGGTCCCAAAGTATACGTTAAGTGGCAAAGGATGTGGAGTTGCCCAGACAACCAGGATGTTGGCTTAGAAGCAGCCACCATTTAAAGAGTGCGTAATAGCTCACTGGTCGAGTGACTCTGCGCCGAAAATGTAACGGGGCTAAACGTATCACCGAAGCTATGGATGAACACCTTAGGTGTTCGTGGTAGGGGAGCGTTCCAAGGACAGCGAAGCTAGATCGTGAGGACTAGTGGAGTGCTTGGAAGTGAGAATGCCGGTATGAGTAGCGAAAAGAGGGGTGAGAATCCCCTCCGTCGAAAGCCCAAGGTTTCCTGAGGAAGGCTCGTCCGCTCAGGGTCAGTCGGGACCTAAGCCGAGGCTGAAAAGCGTAGGCGATGGACAACAGGTTGATATTCCTGTACCACCTCTCCACCGTTTGAGTAATGGGGGGACGCAGAAAGGTAGGGTGAGCGCGCTGATGGATATGCGCGTCTAAGCTGTTAGGCTGGAAAGTAGGCAAATCCGCTTTCCGTTCGGCTGAGCAGTGATAGCGAGGGAAATTTAGTACCGAAGTCCCTGATCCTCCGCTGCCTAGAAAAGCCTCTAGCGAGGTGGAAGGTGCCCGTACCGCAAACCGACACAGGTAGGCGAGAAGAGAATTCTAAGACGCGCGGGAGAACTCTCGTTAAGGAACTCGGCAAAATGACCCCGTAACTTCGGGAGAAGGGGTGCTCTATTAGGGTGCAAGCCCGAGAGAGCCGCAGTGAAAAGATCCAAGCGACTGTTTAGCAAAAACACAGGTCTCTGCGAAGCCGCAAGGCGAAGTATAGGGGCTGACACCTGCCCGGTGCTGGAAGGTTAAGAGGAGGGGTTATCCTTTTAGGAGAAGCTCTGAATTGAAGCCCCAGTAAACGGCGGCCGTAACTATAACGGTCCTAAGGTAGCGAAATTCCTTGTCGGGTAAGTTCCGACCCGCACGAATGGTGTAACGATTTGGATACTGTCTCAACGAGAGACCCGGTGAAATTATAGTACCTGTGAAGATGCAGGTTACCCGCGACAGGACGGAAAGACCCCATGGAGCTTTACTGTAGCCTGATAGTGGATGTTGGTATCGTTTGTACAGGATAGGTAGGAGCCTTTGAAACCGGAGCGCCAGCTTCGGTGGAGGCATTGGTGGGATACTACCCTGACGGTGCTGACATTCTAACCTCGACCCGTGATCCGGGTCAGGGACATTGTCAGGTGGGCAGTTTGACTGGGGCGGTCGCCTCCTAAACAGTAACGGAGGCGCCCAAAGGTTCCCTCAGAATGGTTGGAAATCATTCGAAGAGTGCAAAGGCATAAGGGAGCTTGACTGCGAGACCTACAAGTCGAGCAGGGACGAAAGTCGGGCTTAGTGATCCGGCGGTGCCGAATGGAAGGGCCGTCGCTCAACGGATAAAAGCTACCCTGGGGATAACAGGCTTATCTCCCCCAAGAGTCCATATCGACGGGGAGGTTTGGCACCTCGATGTCGGCTCGTCGCATCCTGGGGCTGAAGTAGGTCCCAAGGGTTGGGCTGTTCGCCCATTAAAGCGGCACGCGAGCTGGGTTCAGAACGTCGTGAGACAGTTCGGTCCCTATCCGTCGCGGGCGCAGGAAATTTGAGAGGAGCTGTCCTTAGTACGAGAGGACCGGGATGGACACACCGCTGGTGTACCAGTTGTTCCGCCAGGAGCATCGCTGGGTAGCTACGTGTGGACGGGATAAGTGCTGAAAGCATCTAAGCATGAAGCCCCCCTCAAGATGAGATTTCCCATAGCGTAAGCTAGTAAGACCCCTTAGAGATGATGAGGTTGATAGGTCTGGAGTGGAAGTGTGGCAACACATGGAGCGGACAGATACTAATCGGTCGAGGACTTATCCAATTTGGTGTA
>NZ_JBNNQX010000034.1:0-2278 GCF_050276055.1 Alkalihalobacillus sp. NPDC127517
CATAAAAAATATTTTTATCTCTTTAAAAACCTTAAAACCATTGATACATTAACTTTTTCGGAGGGAGTCTCGGGTTCTCCCTCCGCTTGTTCAAAGAAAATCACGAATGGCGAATGATTCTGCAATTGAATCATTCGCCATTTTTATATTGGTTTTTAGTTATGTCCCATCCTCCTTCTTTTTTTACCACCTACTCCTTCACTGCCCCTTCTGCTACTCCTGCCATGAATTGTCTACTAAAGATAATAAATAAAATAATCAAAGGTAACGTGGCCATCAGTGTACCCGCCATAATCATCGCGTAATCAGTGTCATAGACACCATTTAGTTGTGACAGCATGACCTGTAGTGTATATTTTTGCGGATCGTTTATCGTAACAAGCGGCCATAGATAGTCATTCCACACATTGATAAATGTAAAGATTCCAAGGAAGGTTAAAGCTGGTCTTAATGTTGGTAATGCGACATTCCAGTACAACCTGAACATCCCACACCCGTCCAGTCTACCTGCATCAAGTAAATCGTTTGGTACCGACTCCTGACAGAATTGTCTAATCCAGAAGATCCCGAATGCACTTGCCAGACTTGGGATGATTAATGCTTTATATGAATCCACCCAACCAAACTGAGCGATTAACAGAAATGATGGAACAAATCTAAGTAGTCATCCTTTATTTCTTCTACTCCGTATTCATTTAAATTAACAAACTTATCACTATACTGAAGATACTCTGAGGCCCAGTCATTCATCGCCACAATATCTGGTCCATTGCCGGCAATTAAAGCGGTATGAAGCTTCGTTTTGTACTCTCCGCCCACTTTCTGAGCATTGATTGTCACACCTGGAAATTCAGCTTCAACGTCTTTAATTACTTGGTCATCTAACGCACGATGCCAATACCACAGTGTAATTGTTGTATCGCCATCCGCTCCCTCTGAATTCGCACAACTAACAAGCATTCCAGTACAAAATGCACCTAGTAAAAGACGGTTTAGTCGTTTCATGTCATCCTCCTTAATATATGATAACGCTTACATTTAAACTTTTACGTGAAATAGTTGGACGTACAACTTATAATATATTAAAATGAAATCGATTACAACAAGTTTACTAGGAGGCTTACTTTATGAAACATGTAGAAATTTCAGCTGTTGAAAAGCCAATCAGTTCTTTAATTTTAGGCTCTGATTATTTTACACCTCAAAACCAAGAAAAAGTAAACGAAATGATTGAGGCATTTATTGAAGTTGGTGGGAATACAATTGACACCGCTTACATTTATGCTGGTGGTGAAAGTGAAAAAGCAATTGGACAGTGGATTGATCAACCCTCTAACCGTAACAAATTAAATATATGGACAAAAGGTGGTCACCCAAATCAACATGGTCATACCATTAACAAAGGTGAGTTGTATGATCAGCTTCAAACAAGTCTTGAACGCCTAAAAACAGACCACGTTGAATTATATGCATTACATCGCGATGACTTGACAGTACGTGTAGAAGATATGCTTGAGTGGTTAAATGAACATGTTCAAGCCGGACGAATTCATGCATTTGGAGCGTCGAATTGGAGTGTAGAGAGATTAGAAGAAGCGAATCAATATGCAGCTAAAAACGAGATGCAGGGCTTTTCATTTTCAAGTCCGAACTTGAGTTTAGCTAAAGCGAAAGAGCCTTATTGGCCAGGATGCGTTAGCGCAGATCAACAGATGATTAAATGGCATGACCAAAGTCAGCTTCCGTTGTTCTCTTGGTCTTCACAAGCAAGAGGGTTCTTCACGGGGCGTTTCACTCGCGATAATTTAGAGAATGAAGATTTAGTCCGTGTTTTCTATAATGATGATAACTGGGAACGTTACGACAGAGCGGAGAAGTTATCTAAGGAGAAACAGTGCAGTTTAATTGAAGTCGCTTTAGCGTATGTATTAAACCAAAGCTTCCCAACAGGAGCTATCATAGGACCACAAAACCGTCAGGAATTACAGTCTTGTGGGCGGGGAGCAAGCCTGACGTTAACAGCCGATGATATTGCTTATCTCGATTTACAAAAATAAAAGAACGTAAACGAGGGCGGGACATAACATTAATGTTGCGAGTCAAACACAAATATAGCAAAAAAACCGCTACAGGAGAATCCCTCCCACCCGCGCGGAACGGCCTCAGCCCCTTTCGCGGGAAAAGCGCCGCTACAGTGTCTTCACCGCGTTCTGTTCCGTAGGAGCATTCCTGTGGGTTTTCTTTTGACCTATTTACACAAAAAAAGTCCTCCGTTAAG
>NZ_JBNNQX010000035.1:0-1790 GCF_050276055.1 Alkalihalobacillus sp. NPDC127517
GTGTCCATCGCGAGGTGGAATCTGAAGGAAGCCCGAGGCAAACACTCGCACTGACGGACAGAAATCTCATATGAAGGCTGAAGTAGGGCGGATGAGCTTGCACACCAAAGCGAAGTCCAATACTGCTCGAATCCTACACAGTAAATGAGGCAGTGACATGAGTGGAAGGTTATCACACCTTACCTGGGGAGGTCTGTCTAGCGACACGTACCCGTGTCGTAGTAACAACGAATAGGCAGAAGTCAGCCGAGGTCATAGTAGGGAAAATGTACTGAAGGACCGAACAATATTCATACATAGTATAGATTGGAGGTTAGAGGACACGTTGACTACAGAAAACGACCTTAGGGTCGGCAGTCTACAGAGGGATAAGGTGGAACCGAAAGAGTATGTAGATGTGTAGAGTGTACCTCTAGGTAAAATGACAGAAATGTATCGTACGTCTCTTATGGAGCTCGTTGTAAGTAAAGAAAATCTACTCACAGCTGCCGAAGCCATTCGGCGAAATAAAGGTGCAGCTGGAGTAGATGGCATGACCGTTTGGGAAGTAGAAAACCATATTAAAGACTACTATTTACCCCTAAAACAGAAACTTCTTGAGGGAACCTACAAACCTAGTCCAGTAAAACGTGTGGAAATTCCCAAAGCGAATGGTGACAAACGTCAGTTGGGAATTCCTTGCGTACGGGATCGAGTTGTCCAACAAGCAATCAGACAAGTGATTGAGCCTTTGATTGATAAACACTTCCTTGATCAAAGCCATGGTTTTCGTCCTGGCAAAGGAACACATACCGCTTTAAGACAGTGCGTGATGCACTATGAAGAAGGTTACAAAGTAGTAGTCGACTGTGATTTAAAGCAATGTTTTGATACCCTCAACCACGATAAACTGATGTACTATCTTGAACAATTCATCCAGGATAAATCCATTCTCAAGGTTATTCGTAAGTTCTTGATGAGTGGTGTCATCAACCTGTCTGGCGAATACGTAGAAAGTAAAACAGGTGCACCGCAAGGTGGCGTGTTATCGCCCCTTCTCAGCAATGTTTACTTACATGAACTGGATAAAGAACTTGAGAAAAGAGGCCATCGATTCGTGCGGTATGCAGATGACTTTGTCATCTACGTGAAAAGCAGACGTTCAGGCGAACGAGTCATAACAAGTGTGACTCGTTTCATTGAGAAAGAACTCAAACTCATTGTCAATACAGACAAAAGCAAAGTGGGGTCGCCCACGCGTTTAAAGTTCTTGAGCTGTCTAGTCAGGAAAGTGAATGGAACCTATCGTTTTATCCCTACCAAAGAAGCCAAACGAAGACTTAAAGCAGAACTGAGACGACGAACGAGTCGCAAACGTCCTGGGGACTTTAAGACAATCCTTACCGAAATCAATCAAGTCACACGTGGTTGGATCGCTTACTTTGGACTTGGCTTCATCAAAGGCTTCATTCAAAAAGAGATTGAACCATGGTTACACCACCGCATTAGACAGCTTATCTTAAAAAGATGGAAAAAACCACAAACCAAAGTAACGAAGTTAATGGGTTATGGACTAGATGAAGGTAGTGCCAAACGAATTGGCTACTCAAGGAAGAAATACTGGAGAGTCTCTAAATCCCCAGAAGTTCATCTGGGGCTTACAAACGAAAGACTCCACCAATGGGGCTTAGTTTCACTAAGCCATTTGGTGGAGTCTGCGTACGCAAGATATTGAACCGCCGTATACGGAACCGTACGTACGGTGGTGTGAGAGGTCGGATAATCAATTAATGATTATCCTCCTACTCGAT
>NZ_JBNNQX010000036.1:0-1156 GCF_050276055.1 Alkalihalobacillus sp. NPDC127517
TCACACCCGTTCCCATGCCGAACACGGCCGTTAAGCTCTTCTGCGTCAATGGTAGTTGGGGGCTTCCCCCTGCGAGAGTAGAACGTTGCCGGGCTGCAATTTTAATAGTGGAGGATTAGCTCAGCTGGGAGAGCATCTGCCTTACAAGCAGAGGGTCGGCGGTTCGAGCCCGTCATCCTCCACCATTGAGCCGGCCTAGCTCAATTGGTAGAGCAACTGACTTGTAATCAGTAGGTTGGGGGTTCAAGTCCTCTGGCCGGCACTGCTTTCTTAATTGCATGTTGTAATGTGTTTTTATATATGAGCCATTAGCTCAGTTGGTAGAGCATCTGACTTTTAATCAGAGGGTCGAAGGTTCGAATCCTTCATGGCTCACTTCTTAATTTTATATGCGGGTGTGGCGGAATTGGCAGACGCGCTAGATTTAGGATCTAGTGTCTTATGACGTGGGGGTTCAAGTCCCTTCACCCGCATCAATTTAAGCTGCGGAAGTAGTTCAGTGGTAGAACATCACCTTGCCAAGGTGGGGGTCGCGAGTTCGAATCTCGTCTTCCGCTCCATAATTTGTTTTAGTGTGTCCGTACCTCTCGTGCCGGGGTGGTGGAATTGGCAGACACACAGGACTTAAAATCCTGCGGTAAGTGATTACCGTGCCGGTTCAAGTCCGGCCCTCGGCACCATAATATTATATGCGCCCGTAGCTCAACTGGATAGAGTACTTGACTACGAATCAAGCGGTTAGAGGTTCGAATCCTCTCGGGCGCGCCATTATAGATCGGGAAGTAGCTCAGCTTGGTAGAGCACTTGGTTTGGGACCAAGGGGTCGCAGGTTCAAATCCTGTCTTCCCGACCATCTTATTTTTGGGGCCTTAGCTCAGCTGGGAGAGCGCCTGCCTTGCACGCAGGAGGTCAGCGGTTCGATCCCGCTAGGCTCCACCAAAACTTTTTCAAAAAGTATTTGACAAACATTTTATGGTTTGTTAAGATATGAAAGTCGCCAAATGAGCGGCAAACAAGTTCTTTGAAAACTGAACAAAAGCCAAGCGTACGAAGAGATACATGATATCTCATAAGTATAAAAAAGTCGTAGTGTAAGCTACGCAATTGGAAAGTTGATGGAGACATCAACGCCAGCAGTTGAGCAATCAACTCACCA